>NZ_JBFUJC010000001.1:0-134721 GCF_056401595.1 Paenisporosarcina sp. P4_E4_2
TTGTAGAATAGGTTAATAATCAAGAAAGATTGAGGTGACAGCATGTTTGCGAAAAGTGTAATGATTCCAAAGGAAAAATGTATTTCAATTCAAACATCAGAGTCGGTGCAAGCGGCACTGGACATATTGGAAAAAAATCAAATCGATGCATTGCCAGTATTGGAAAATGGCCATTATAAAGGTATTTTAAATCGATATATTGTTTACCGTGCATTTTATTACAGTGGTTTAAACAAAGAAGATTTTCTTGCAAGCACGTCTTTAATGGACGTTGTGACAAGATCGGAAATCTATTTATCCATTGATGACGTTTTTGAAGATTCTCTACTTCAACTAAATGACTTTCCAATTATAGCGGTAGTGGAAGAAAATCGCTTTTTAGGTCTTGTCACTCGATTTGATATCATGGATCAATTCAGAAGTGCTTTTGGAATGGATAGTCCTGGCGTTCGCATAACATTTACGTCTGTAGAGACAGAGGGACAGATAGCCCGCGTAGGAGACATTATTCAAAAGTTCCATGAATCTGTGATTTCATTAGTTACATTTGATGAATCAGACAAATTATTGAGACGTATCGTGTTGAAAATCGAGAAACGTGATAATGTACAAAAATTCTTGAAAGAACTTGACCGTTCTGGATTCCGCGTATTGCATATGGAAGAAGATTGATCGAAATACAACTTTCATAAAAGTAAGGGGAAGGGGAAACCCTCCTCTTTTTATTTTGATTCAGAGGTGAATACATGCGTTATTTGGCAACAATTATAGGCTTTACTTTATGTATACCATTGATTATGGTGAAAAAAGCTTTTGAGACGAATATACGTCACCAGCAAATTGACATATCCAGTTATAAGGATGAGCATCCATTCCGCCTGTTTTTCATTTCCGATATTCATCGAAGGAAAATAACGAATCATTTAGTTGAGGAAGTCGGAACAGATATACATGCAGTGATTATAGGTGGAGATCTGGCGGAAAGTGGTGTACCTTTAGGGCAAATTGAAGACAATATTAAACAACTGGCTAAAATTGGTCCTATTTATTACGTTTGGGGTAATAATGACCGTGAAGTGGGAGAACACCATATCCGAAAATATATTCAAAATGTGGGTGGAATAATTTTAGAAAATGAAGCAATCTGTGTAAAAACGAATGCTCATCATATCTGGATTGTTGGCTTAGAGGATGTATCTTCAGGAAGAGCGAACATTAGTAAAAGTTTTGCCAATGTACCTGAAGACGACCCGATTGTCTTTGTTTCACACACTCCATTTGTCTTTCATAAAGTAAAAGACCGTTACACTTCTGACGTGTTATTGGCTGGTCATACTCATGGGGGACAGATTCGATTAGGGAAATGGGGATATTACCAAAAAGGTGAGTTGATAAAAGGTCGAGATGAATTTACTTTAATCAGTAATGGCTTCGGTACAACTTTTATTCCTCTCAGATTGGGTGCACCTGCAGAATGTCACATCTTGACCATTAAAAATAAAGATTTTTAAAATGTTCTCGCAGCACACACACGACGTTTACAATAATTGTTAAAAAAAGAATCTTCCAGACCGTTTAATCAGCATGCTGAAAATTGAATTTCACAAATTCAACAGGATATTTTGCAGGCATTTCTATATTTTGATGAGCGCTCAGTGCAGAACTTGTTGAATGAATCAAAATATTCTCGGACCAAGCATGAGTGAATGGGATTATTGGGTTGAAGAAAAAACGAATGCCAATTAGTTGTATTGTACAGTTAGTTCTCCAATCATTAGATAGGAGATTTTTATATAGAGGAAGTGTAAAATGATGGAGAAAGTAGATGCAATCATTGTAGGTGGGGGTCCTTGTGGTCTCGCAGCTGCAATATCTTTACAAAATATCGGGCTTTCACCCGTCATAATTGAAAAAGGGAATGTCGTGGAAGCGATTTATAAGTACCCTACTCATCAAACTTTTTTTAGTACAAGTGAAAAACTGTCAATCGGGGATGTACCGTTCATTATTGAAGGACGTAAACCAAAACGAAATCAGGCACTTGTTTATTACCGCGAAGTGGTAAAAATGAAAAAATTACACGTCCGCAAATTCGAAACGGTTCAACGTGTTGAGAAAATCAAAAATATGTTTGAAGTATATACAACAAAATCTACCTATAAAACTGAACATGTAGTGATTGCAACCGGATATTATGACCATCCGAATTTTCTTGGTATACCAGGAGAAGAGTTACCGAAAGTAAGCCATTACTTCAAGGAAGGTCATCCTTATTTTGATACCGATGTAGTGGTTATTGGGGGTAAAAATTCGAGTATTGATGCAGCTTTAGAGTTAAATAAAGCAGGGGCCAGAGTAACTGTCGTATATAGGGGTAGTACTTATTCAAGTAGCGTGAAACCGTGGATACTGCCTGAATTTGATGGCTTGGTTCGCAGTGGTGAAATCACCATGCTATTTGATTCACACGTTGAAGAAATTGGACAAGAAGAAGTACGGATACGCAAACCAGATCAAGTCATCACCCTTAAAAATGATTTCGTTTTTGCTATGATTGGGTATCATCCGGATCATGACTTCCTGCGCCAAATGGGTGTGCATATTGACGAAGCTTCCGGCAGACCATTGTTAAATGAATTGACGATGGAGTCCAATATTGAAAACTTGTATATTGCTGGTGTTTTAGCGGCAGGAAATAATGCAAATGAAATTTTCATTGAAAATGGTCGCTTTCACGGCGAGTTAATTGCGGACGCGATCAAATCAAAAAAAAGCTGCTGAGTGAACAGCAGCTTTTTCTTATGTAGAATCAAAAGTGTTAAAAAGGAAAATTAATATTCAAAAATGGTGTGAAGGGATTGTGAGCATCGAGCATCAGATAGCGCTATCAACAGTTTAATTCGTGCTTTCTGACCACTGAGTCCATGTGCAAATAACACGCCCATTTCTTCTAGCATTTTCCCTCCACCTACATAACCATACACAGGCTGCGCAATGCCGTTGTAACATCTGGAAACCAAAACAACGGGAACCTTCTGCAGAATAAGTTGTTTAATAGCGGGTATAATGGCAGGCGGAACGTTTCCTTGTCCCAATCCTTCCAAAACAACTCCGCTATAGCCCGAATTTGCCACATGCATCAGCAAGTCTGCATCCATGCCAGCATAGATTTTAAGTAATGCTACTTTTGGTGACACGTCATCCACTTCAAATGATTCACGCGAGTTGGGGGTATGGTGAAAATGAATAGTCGTTTTTGAAATGAGTCCGATTGGTCCATATTGAGGACTTTGGAAAGTTGATACATTACTTGTATGTGATTGGTCATATATACATTTCAAAAGAGTTAGATTGGTCTATTCCCGTAAAGCCTTATATATCAAGGGTTTTGAAGCATTATAGATAATTATAATCCAACTAAAAGTTATCCACAATGACAATTTTGGTGTATTATATAGCTAAGGATGGTGAATTATTTTATGAAAAAGGTGTCATTAATCACAACAGGTGGAACGATAGCAAGTAAACAAGATTCCGAAGGTAAGTTAAATTCAGGAGCAATTACTGGAGACGAATTAGCAGCAATGTGTCAGCTACCAGAAGACATTGAAATAAAAGTAGTAGATGTACTTCAACTTCCAAGTATGCACATTGGTTTTAATGAAATGGAGATAATTCGAAAAGCAATCAATAAGGAACTTGAAGATAAGTCAGTAAGTGGGGTAGTCGTTACACATGGCACAGACAGCTTAGAAGAGACTGCTTACTTTTTAGATTTAACCATTAATAGTGACCGACCAATTGTTGTAACTGGCTCTCAGCGATCTCCTCATGAAGTTGGAACAGATGTATTTTCCAACTTACGTAATTCTGTTTATGTTGCTATATCAGAAAACTTAATTGGAGTTGGAACGGTAGTTGTTTTCAACGAAAGAATTTATTCAGCTAAATATGTAAAGAAAGTCCACAGTTCTAATTTACAAGGCTTTGATTCATTTGGACATGGTTACTTAGGCATCATTGATAATAATGTCGTCAGCGTGTACCAGAAGCCCATTAACAGGGAAGTATATCAAATGGTCAAGCCTATCCCTAGAGTGGACATTATAAAGTCTTACACGGACGCTGATGGCTTTTTAATTTCTGCTCTTGCAACGGGGAAAGTAAAAGGTATCGTAATTGAAGGTTCAGGGAGAGGTCAGGTTGCTCCTAAAATGATGGATGCAATTGCTGATGCTGTTCAATTGGATAAGGTTAATATTGTTGTCACAACAAGTGCTGAAGAGGGTCATGTGCATCCTACATACAATTATCTAGGAAGTGCTCACAATTTATCTCAACTTGGAGTCATATTAGGTCATGATCTTGATAGCAAAAAAGCTCGGATTAAACTTGCCGTTATGATGGCTTCTGACATTGAAGATATTGGCAGCAATTTTTGAGGTGAAATAAATGGTCATTAGAAATAAATCACTATTCAATAAGAAAATTAAATGTTTTCATTGTGGAAGCAATTTTAAGCTCAAGAAAGAAAGATCAGTTAATCGCTATATATGCTCGAATTACGATAATTTCGGCAAGTGTATCCGCATTCCAATTCAAGAAGATTTTCTAATTGATATCATACAAAAAAGATTAGGCAATACAATTGACAGGGAAGTAGTAGAGGAATATGTTGAGTCAATAATTATCGAGGATTTCAACTTATTGGAAATTTTCATCAAGGATCAGGAGTCAATTTTGCTCTCTCGTACCCACCTTCGATTTTAATCAATTTAGGGTGACAGGGTAAGTTTTAGCGATAATAGCAGGGAGGTAGCTGAGCCTTACTCCTATATCCGAATACGCAAAAAAGTAAGGGTGACAGATAATCACCCTTTTTGTGTTGTATTTAGTTTAATTTCCACACTCTTTACACTTCAATCCAGTGTCATGTTCTGTCTCTTTGTTACACATTCCACACCAAGCATGTAAGGTAACTGTCATCGAATTATCACCCCATTAAAAGCAATTAGACCTGAAATCAAGGTGGACAATCCTGTTATTCCCATTGTGTTTACAATCAATTTCTCCTTCAATGTTAATGGCTCATCTGAACGCATCCATTCTAATCTTTCACCTTTATTATTGGTAGGGATAACTACATAATTTCTAGTCATTATTTTCTCTCCTTTAAGTTTGTTTTCATTCTCATATCAGAAAGTTTCCGACATCTTTCTTTTCAATTTTCTCCTCAATGGTAGCTGCTCTGTTGACGCTTTGCTCAATTGGAACACCGCTAAATTTTTCTGCTAAAACTTCTCTAGTGAATCCACCGAACGACTCTGAAGACATTAACACTTTCTTCAGCAATTCAACGTGCCTAGGATTATCTTTTCTAAAAACAACACTTTGAGTAATGTAATCTCCTTTGCCTTTTTTCATCATTTTTTCGATTAGTTTGTTCGCTTCTTCTTCTGTTCTAATAAATGCCATATGAAATAGTCCCCAGTCTATACATCGCCTTTACATTAGCCATTTGCGGATTATCTATGACTTCTGCATTCGGAAAGTATTGTAGTATGTGTTTTACTAGTTCTTTGTCTAGTGCTCCTCCACCCAATAAATAAACCTTATCGTATTTATCCCAAACTTTTATTAGTCGTCCACAAATGTAGTCTGCAAGACCTTTAGCATCATATTGTTCATCTAATGCTTGCAGCCCCTTACCAAAAAACGTCCCACTTTCAGTATCTATAAATCTGTTTACACCATCTTCATTGATTGTACTGGCATAACCAATCGTCCTCGATCCTAAATCAAGCCACCTAGTCTTTCCTTTAGGCTGATGTAACCAAAAGGCAACAGCACTTTCTGGAGCTACTTTAACATCATCAATTGTAAAAGTTCTTGTTATCCCATTCACTGCGATTGTGTGAGATTTCTTTAAGCTTAATATTCTGGCATTCTTTTCATCTTCATTGTGCATCTTAATAGGTACTGAACAAACTAGATAATTGGAAGAATAGCCGTATTGATGTATTGCTACTAAAGTTGATAACTCATAAAACAAATTAGCCTTAGACTTTGTATGCATTTCCATAGGCATTGCACAATCGTATTTGGCTAAGGTTGCCATGACATATTTCTTGCCTAAATAGTCAACAACAAAATCGTGCTTGCCATTGGTTTCGGTTAATGTTCGATCTCCGTATAATCCCTTAACAGAATAAAACATATCCTCATTATTCTTTGTGACTATAGCAGTTGAGTAACCTCCGTCATCTACAGCAACGACACCTATTGATTCATTGTTCAATTCAAAACTCCTTTGAATTTTTTTGGATTATTTTTAAGATATGCACAAAGGCGGTTATTGATTACCCTATTTTGTTAATTAAATTTGTCTTCCTATTAAGTAATTTTTTTAACCGATTACTTTTGAATTATTTTTCAATCTAAAAGACTTTTTTGTAATCTTAAAGATGAATACTACATAAGATGAGTCAAACATGAAAAAATGTTTTGAACAATTCAAAATTATTTGGAACAGGTTGATGTCGAAGTGAATAAGATAAATCAACAAGGATGGTGGTCGAGTTTAAACAACAATTGCTCATTACTTTCATTCTAAATACTGAACAACAAGTAAGAAGGAGTGGCTCATGATTCAATCAAATTATCAAATTATCAAATTATCATCTTATCAACGACCAAAAACCCCTAATTATCACAACAAACAGGGGATTCTCTTCGATAATAAGAAGAAAATCCCCTTGCAAAAACACACCTTACATCTATATAAAACCCATTAGGATTGCTTAGTCATCTTCTTCCAGTTTTCTGAGGCTCATTAAAGACATGATACTCTTCCAACTTTGCTAAAATTTTCTCAACAGATTCTTTGCTCATTCGAAGCTCCTTAAAAACGTAAGGATCAACACACTCTAAATTAATTTTCCAGTTTGGGTCTGGTTGATGTAGCCATTCAGCAAAGCTCATTGAATAATTCATTTGTGAGTTCCCCCTGTTTTTAGTGAATGATTTTTCGTTAAGCTTATGATGTCCAAAGAAAAGGATTTAATACATCAAAAAAGAGGAGAATTATAAATGTCAGGTATTGTTATTTTAGCTACACAGTTAGGTATTGCACTTGGTAGTTTCGTAGGAATGTCAAAATTAATGACTTGGTATCACAAAGGAGGAGAAAAACATGGCAACGTTAACAGCACAATCAAAAAACCTAATCACCTTCAATGATGGATACCGAGTAAAAATATGTAACTCTGATTCTCCAACAATTCCAGCTTTTATGGAGGTACTTGCAAAGGAGGTGAAAAATCAACCCAAGCATATACAGAAACGTTTTTACAAAATTTTGAGAAACAGCTATCTTGTAGCTCTTCCCTTACTAATTACACCACAAGCTCATGCACAGAAAATAGGCTTTCCAAAGCTAGACGAAGCAGAGGGATTGGAGATATTACCTCCCGAAATATTGAACATTCTCATAGAACTAATCATAGCAGCAGGGATTTTAGGGGTTGCATTCGCAATTCTTTGTCTAATGATCGCTGGAGGATACCGAATGATAGGTCAGAAAATGAAAGCACAAAGTTGGTCAACAGACATAATAACTGGATTAGGGCAAATTCTGTTAGCTCCCGTAATCATACTGATACTAGTGACAGTAACAAGTCTAGTATTCCGAAACGTTCCGGGGTTAGACCTCTTCTTCTAGCATCAAGTATTCCATTCGCTACCCTATTCTCAAAACCTACTCGCGCTTCTGCATCCATCCTCGATAAACTAAATCCTATTCCAATTGAAACACGAGAGCAATTTGCAAGAATTGTAGAGTCCATTGATAAGACAATACAGTGGTGTAAGGACATTAAAATACATGCTACACAATGGTCAATTGACTTAATGGTGTGGAGCTATGATGCTATTACAAGTGTAGTATTACACACACCACTCTTCTTATTCGACAGTGATTGGTTCAAAGAAAACATTGCCATGTTCACAGGATTATCATTGGGAATGAGTATGATTTTAGCTATACATGAAGGATACAAACGTATGTTAGGACACTTCTTTAAAACGAAACCACAAATAGATGCAACTCACACTGACATGGGGCGTATTTCAAGAAGACTTCCTTTAGTTTTATTGGGGTCATCCTTAGCACCTGCTGGATTTTTCTATGGATTTCAAGGAATCAATTGGCTAACAAACGCAATAATTAATATTGGTAAAAACCAAATGGCAGCAGGAATAAGTGGAATTGAATTTAATACAATATCTTGGACTGAAATGTTCGTATTCCTTGGGTTTGATATTGCATTAATCGGAATGATGATTCCCATCTTCCTACAAAATTTCCGTAGATGGTTCGACTTAATGGCTTTGGGTGTAATGACACCTGTTGCATTATCATGTTGGATGTTTAAAGCACATGAGCACTACTTTAGGTCTTGGTGGAATCATATTAAGAAATGTTCAATGACTCAACTTGTATATGGAGTGTTTTTACTAATCATCGGCAGTTTAATGTTTGGCACAAAAGTCCCCGAAACATCATGGGAAGTGGTTATAAAAATAGGCGTGATTATAGGCGGTTTATGGAGAATGGCGAATCCTCCTAGCATTGTGAAAAACTACATTGAGAATGGTGCAGACATTACAGATATGTGGCATGGAGCAGGTAAATCATTTGATAAGAAATCAGTGGTAGGTAAAACCGTGAATTTAGTGAAAAACTTAAAAGGTAGAAAATTGATGGGAGGGTCAGCAACATGAGTATGATAAATTTCAAGCGAATTATGCAGCCTAGTGTTACTCAAAACGATAAAAATAGATCATACACCCTCCCCTCTTTTTCTCGAAATGAAGCCAAGAATTTACTTTCTGAAGAACTAGCAGGTGGAGGAGTATTTGGGATTGAAGCACATCGCTCACCAATCGATGAATCTTTCACCTTCTTTTCTCCACCTCAATACAAAACAAATTGGACTGTCAGTGAGCGTGATTCAATATTCTCCACGCTTCCTGACAAATCCAATGACACTACTTATGTTCAATTGTTTACTTCAAAATCTTCACTTTATCCAATTGAGATGAATGAAACTAAGTCGTTTTGGGAGATGGTTTGCTCTGTTTGTCCGAAACATATTACAGTCATGTATCAACTTGTTCTTGCAATTCGACAAGATAATTGGAAAGAAAGATTGCAAGAACAATATGATGACTATCTGAATGGTATTGAACAACCTTCTAATAAGAAAGTGTTCCGTAAACTACAACGGAATATTAATGAAAAATTAGATGGCATACTGCAATGGGAATATAAAAACCCACCAATTTCAGAATTAGACAGAAAGCTAAAAGAAAATGGATTCCGCCATAATATTCGTCTAATTTTTTACGGTGGAACTAAGAAGGAGAGAAATATAGTTGTTGAGCAGATTAGTCAGAAGTTGGAGGATTCTGCTTACACAAATGGTTGGAGTGTGAACAATTATTTCATATTAGGAGATGTGATACAGAACATAAAAAATCGAAAGTTAGACAATCAAGGTAAGCAACAAGTGTTATCTGTATCTGAAATACTTCCATTTTTGATGTCCGATCATGTAGTCCACATTGAGCAGCCTTCAGCACAACTAGTGAAATCAACAAGAAGAAGTAAAATGATAAGTAATCCATTTGAGTTGCTTCCAATGGGAGATGAATTAAAAGAAGTAAATGGTAAGCATATAGCCGAAAAATTCATCTACGCACTAAAAGAGCTAAAAGGAATTAAGAGTGAAATGGTCGCTAAACGAGTACAGAGTGGATCAACTTTAGTCAAGGTAACTTTCAATCTGCCAAAAGGATTAAAATTATCGGAGTTAAATAAAAAGTCAGTCACTGAAGATTTGCAGACGTTTATGGGAGTCAAAAATCTACGAATTAGCCAAGGAGCTGAAGTTGGAGAAATTGATGTGTGGTTGCCATTAGAAGAAAGACAAAATGCATTCTTACGGAATTATGTAGATACTCCTCTGTTCCGTGATTTCGCCAAAGATAACCCACTACCATATTTAGTTGGAATAGACGAGATAGGAAATCCGATTTTCCAATGTCTAAATAAGAACAGGCATTTGCTTGTGGCAGGGACTACAGGATCAGGCAAATCAGTCTGGGTTAATCAAATGATTCTAACATTGCTGCTAATGAGAAAACCTGAAGAATTATTATTCTATATGGTGGATGTGAAACAAGTTGAACTGAAAATCTATGAAAAATTTCCCCATATACAATCAGTCATTACAGATGCAGATGAATCAATCGCATTATTAAAGCAATTAATCAAGGAGATGAACAGACGATATACGCTATTCAAAGAAGCTGAAGTGAAAAATATTGGATTGTTTAATAAGAAGCATCAWGATAAATCATTGCCTTATATCGTGTGTGTTATTGATGAGTATGCGGAACTCGCATTGCGTAATGATGAAGTACATGATTTAGTCCAAAGTTTAACACAGCTTTCTAGAGCAGCAGGAATTCATTTAGTAATTTGTACACAACGTCCTTCAGTTGACGTAATCACAGGGACAATTAAATCCAATTTGCCTAGTAAAATCGGTTTCCGTTGTAGCAATGATACCAGCTATAGAACATTTTTAAATACCAAACCACCTTTTGAGCTACTAGGAGACGGTGACGGAACGATGAGTTTTGAGGGACAGAGAGAAGAACATATGCGATTCCAAGGATGTTTGATTGTCGATGATCCAAAGAATGAAGGATTTGAATCTGATTTGATTAATAAGATTTCAGAAAGTATGGATGATGATAAGATGGATGTAGAATTACCAGAAGTGTTAGAAGAGGAGGAAGAAACTGAGTTAGATAAATTGAGAAAGCTAATCACTGAAACTGGCGAAACACGAGTTAGCCACCTTCAGAAGCTGATGAAAATAAATATTAATCGACTTAATGAGCTTATGAAAGAACTTTGTGACGAGAATTTTTTAGAAAAAGGCGAAAGTAGACAACAAGGTTACAAATTGAGTCAATCAGCTCCAAAGGAAAGAGAAATCATAAAATGGACGCTTTGATTTAATTTGTGAAAAAGTTTGTGAAATTTGACATGCTCTAAACCCTAGCTTTTCCTACCTCCATTTTTTAATTTCACAATCTTTTTCCCAATAAAAGAACAATTTTATTTGGTAATACTATGTATGTGATCTGGATTGGCGGAATTAATTAAAAATGGGCATAAAAAAAGAGGGCAACTCCAATTAAGGAATTGCCCAAATTTTGTTGATTAAATTGTTGATGTCTTACCGCACAGTATAGTCCGATTGTTCACTAAACAAACTCGATTAAGTCTTTAATATTAGTCTTTCTTGTAGTAAATGCAGTCACGATTGGATTTATAAACTTAATCCTCGTATTTATTGGTAATGCTTCAATTAGTGCCTGTGAACCTTCACCAATGTTTAGCATTGCATCAAAAGGTTTTGTAGCATCGTTCCATGAAGCCTGTTTGATTTGATGTGTACCAGTCGTTCTTGGAAGATTTCCAGATACTGAACTTGCAGAAACAGGATCATCATATAAAGCCCAATAAGTAGCGTCTGCCTGACCAAAATAAATAGCAGTTGGGGCATAACCGTTCTTAGGAATCAATTCCAATCTCATTTTTATATCTTTAAATTTAGAATAGTTTGGATCTGATTTATCAAATTCACCCGTATATCGCACTTTCCCAGTATAAAGAATTTCATTAGTGTTCTGTAAGTCATTCTGAACGGTTTGGAATTGTACGATTGAACTCTTTGTTAGGAAAGTGGTTTTGGCTGTTGCTAATATTTTTTCCGCAATCAGTCTGTGACCTTCCACTGTTGGATGGGAAACATCACTGATAAATCCACTATCAATTAGTGTTTGAACGTTATCCACTTTATCAATAATTTTAATATAAGGTGAATTGCATTGTGTAGCAAAATTCTTTAGTTGTGTTTCTGTTATTAATCTCGATTTATCCCAAACTAAGTCCACTACGTAAAGGATCGGCTTATACTTGTTATAAGCTTCTACACACTTAGCTAACCTTTCATTCACGATAGTGTCAGCACTGTAATTATGACCCAAACAGAAAAACACAACTTTTGCATCAAACAATTTATCAATTAAACTGTCACTTAAATCCTCAATTCTAGCTCCACTTCTTGAGTAGTTATTGACCACAAAGTTATTTGTATCGTCCATGAAATACAACCCTGTGATAGTGTTAGTGCCAGTTTTATTAACAAATTCCAAATCAGCAAAAATTGCAATACTCGAAACATCGACATATACAATTTCTTGTGCTTCGGTTGCTTTGTTAAGATTAAGTGTTGTAATGACAGTACCGTTAATTTTTAAATCAACCGTACCTCCACTTGCATTTTTAATAACTCCAATTCCAAGCTTTTTAAAAAACTTGTTGGTTTTTTGAAAGAAACCTTTATGTCCTTGATTAGCGGTGCTTGATGTAATTTTGAAAAATCCTAAAGTGTCGGTAGTATTTACTTTCGTCCATAGAGCGTTCGCACTTGGAAAGTAAATTAAATCAGTAAAAGTTCCTACAGAACCACTAATAGGTGACATTAAATTCATGAATCCATGATTTTTTGTATTAAAATCTATTTGTAAAGCTTTTCTGAGAATAGCTGTCCATGAATCATCAAACATATTTGGAGCGTTTGCACCATGAGATATGCTGTCACCTATAATATTACAAGCTATAAATCCTTTTTGGTTAGGAGTGCTTTTTAGAAGTTTGGTTTTATAGTTTATAGAACTAGTAGCTTCTGCCGCAGTCTCCGCCAACTGTTCGGTAGCAGATGTCTTAAAATCATCAAATTCCTTCTGAGATGGTGCCATATTTTGCCATTGTCCATTACCGTCTTTGTATTTTAATTTTGCCATTAACCTATTCCTCCAATTTGAGAATTAAAAAAAAGACAACCAAATGGATGTCTGAATTTGTTTTATATTAATTTAATAGTTTATTTTTATTGACTATCTAAAATATTTCTCGTTTATTGAGCAGTTGTATCAACCCAAAGTGTTTTAGTTGGATCAGTAGGGGGAGTGGTCTGAACTGCTATAGTTTTATCGTCTAGTTTAATATCGCTTTTACCTTTATTCTTATTTTTGAAAAATGACATCATTGTTCACCTTGCCTTTCATTAAAATGCTCCAATCCATGTATAGTTAATACCGCTCTCCACAATCACAAAGCTAGTAATAGATGCATCTTCGTAATCCATTTCAAAGCCTAGACCTGCCTTCAGAAAAATTGTAGTTGTGCCATTTAAAATGATTGTGCAATTTTGTTCATTGTCAAAACTTAATTTTCTGACTCTGTAGCCACCAGTCCAGTTAGAGGGAGAAGCAGGAATAATTTCTCTACCAGCGACAGATGATTGAATATTTGAACTTCCTAAATAGCCATTTCCCATTGATTATTCATCTCCTTTATTAAACTTTATTATTGAATACTTGTGTCCAACCAAAATATTTCTGTTCCTGTTGGGGTAGTACCACTAACTTTAATCAGATTAGTAGCTAATGAACTTTGAATATCTGTCAGCATGTTAGAATTCATTTCCTCAACGTATTTCCAACTAGTTCCTTCCCAACGATATATTTTCCCATTGTCAGTAGTCTGGACTTTTGAGCCAAATACAGGATTAGGATACGCTGTAGAAATAGCTGTGAAATTAGCAACAGGAGATAAAAGTACGTTTTTATTGGATTCAGCAATCTCTAGTGCATAATCTCCTTGAGTAGTTGCGTAAACAGCTACAGCTTTTGTATTTAATATTGCTTGATTTGTCTCATCAATTTTAGCTGCCATATCAGCTTTCAATGTTACCAATTCAGCTTGATAAGTTTGGAGCAATCCGTACTCAGGATTAGCAGGATCAATTACGCCATCTCGGTTGTCTTTCAGAATATGAACCTTGAATGGTTGAATTGATACTTTATTATCTTCAGCATCAAAAATTGAGAATGATGTATCAATGAATCCAGCTTTACTCATTTCACTACCTTGATAATCGTAGCGAACAATTTTTTGTCCTTTTTCATTTAATATTATTTCACCAGCACCAACTACAATTGTTCCATCAACTCTTTTATGAGCTACTTCTACAATTGTGTATCCTGTTAAATCAAATAACTTCCCATTATCGAATAATTGAAAATCAATTCTTGCATCATCATATTGTATAAAAGTTGGAACGATTGCTGTATGTTTTTGTTTTAAATCGACCTTTAAATTGTAAGTATTACCTGACATTTGTTCACGTCCAGTCATTTAAATTATCTATGAAATAAATAGGACACCTCGAATTGAGATGTCCTAGGGGGATATATTATTTTAGTTAGTAGTTTATTTAAGTCCAAACCAAAGTAAGATAGCTGTTGGAACACCAATCCAAATCACATTCTTAATGACTGCCATGATATCCAACTTGCCATTATCCTCAATTTTACCTACACGTTTCTCCAATTCTTCTTGTCCACTATTGAGTTTGTGTAGACTTAAATTAATATTGTTAAGTGTAGCTGTCATATTGGTGATTGCTGTTGCAAGAGAACTCATAGTTGCTTCCTGTTTTTCTTCACGGATTTCTTGCTTTAATTCTCTTTTGTGCATTTCTGCAACAAGGATTTCAGTTATAGATGTAGTCTTATCGAGCTTATCTTGTTGATCCTCAAGTCTTTCAATTTTTTTATTGTTACCGTCAACCTTATCTTCGACTAGTCCAATGCGTACATATAGACTCTTATCAGTGCTTTCAGGCATCCAACCACTCCTAGTGTGAATCATCTCCTTGGGTTCTTGCTCTCGTATTCTCAACTTACCTCGATTGTTGATTATAATTTACTCTTTAATGTCGCCTTGAATTAATCCACGCTTCAATGCAGTGTACAACAATCCAATTGCATCCGATTCAGTTAATTCACCGTTCAATAATTGTAATCTCCATTTAGCATCAATTCCGTCTTTTTCCTTAGATTCTAATCTACGTAATACGATTAGAGTGTCATTTAAGATATCCTTAGCAGTTGGCTTGTAAATAGGTTGTGTCATTTTATTTTCCTCCTTAATACTTGCAGGTTTCACAGGGATTACATTCACGGGCTTTTCAGCAACAGCAACACATTCCATATACTCATTGACGATATCGACTAGCAATTGTGCATACGATTTTTTTAATATTTTCAATGCGTTCATTGGGTCAACTTTACGGTCAGGATCAAGTAGGTGATGACCAATGAAACTCGTATAAGGATTCAATTTGAAGTTGTAAGCTAACCAAGCATTGAACCAGACATACTTGCGATAGGCTTCTAATGTACGAGTATAGTCATTAGGGAAATAGCATAATTCTACTCCAATAGCGACATCATTTGCATCGTCACCGAAGATTGCGTTATCTTTTTTGACGTTATACAGGACATGCCATGCTTTTTCAGGATTGTTTACAACTGGCATACAGAATACAATTTCCTTATCATCAATAAAAACTTGTGCTGAAGCTGCTTTTTCATTAGCAGTACGCTTATAATAATCAACGTTATTTTTAGCTGTAGAATACTGAGCTCCTGTATCGTGAACCACTACGAATCGAACGCTAGGCATCTTAATTCCACTTCTACGTAAAGTTCCTTTTTGAATGAAATCTTCACGCCATGTATATTTCATTTTAAATGTCATTATTCATCATCCTTTCTTTCTTAGACAAAAGAAAAAAGCAAGGAAGACTATTTCCCTGCTAATTGTTTTAACTCTTGTTCAGTTTTGTTTTCAGTTGCAGCTTTCTTCAATTGAGCTTTCTTGCTAACGTTATTATCCTTGTACCATGCCCATAGACCAGCAACAAATCCAGCAACCATAATTAAAATGTTTTCAAGTTGATGCTCATCAAAAGGTAGTGGTTCAATTCCTGCCATAACTAAAATTGTATTAATCAATGGTAAAGCAAACAAAGCAAGTCGCACCCAAGCCATTGTACCTTCTGATAATTTATTTTTATTTTCCATAATAAAACCTCCATTTTATAATTTATTAATCAGCTAAATAAACCTTCTCGAATTCAAATCGAATATCAAAATCTCCTATGAAACTTAGGAAATTGTCTCCTTCAATTAATTCAAGCCAAACGTCATTGTGGTCGTCAAAGTGGTATACACCTAAACTTTCAAGTGATGATACGATTTCTAAATTCTCAAAGTCGATAAATACTTCCTCATCTAATTGCAAATTGTTAAGTATTACAAGTTGATTATTTGATTCATTTGCAATATTGATTGAGCCACTACTAACCTTTTTAGTAATCCAAGCTCTAGGCTTAATCGTCATATCACCTTCATTGTAAATCGTTGTTTCATTTGTTGGATTAGTTACTCTAACTTCAATTCCCTCAATTTCTTGAGTGTGACCATATGTGAAAGGTGAATTACATCGAATGTCAATTTCAACATAACCTTGTTTTGCACCATTATGTTTTAATCTTGGATCACCTTCAATGATTGCGTAGAATACTCGATTAGGATTCGTATCAAATATTAATGGTTTATAAAAATCTTGGAATAACCATCTAGCAATCTGCCTTAAGTTGTCTCGTTCTTGCCATTCACTAATAAAAATAGTCAAAGAAAAAGAAAGTGGTTCATATTCTACTCTCTGATAATAAGGTAAATGCTTTTTGGGTATTTTCACTTCAACGATACTTCTCTGTGGCATAAACGACTCATCGTATAATCCTCCATCAGGGGAGGCAATCATAACACCCATATCCTCAGATGAGATACCATCAAATGTAAAATTTATAGCTTCTCTCAATAAACTTCACCTCCATTCTTATACTTTATTATTTAATGAATTAAACAAGATTGAAATCAGATAATGATTCTGCACCTAATATTTGATTCTTCTCTGATTCAGTAATCCATCCTCTTGTGACTGCATATTCAAGTTGCACTACACCAACATTTTTAGTTTTGTCTAAGAAGGCTCTCAATAAAAATTCAAACATCATCATTGCACCCCACTAAACATCATAGTTAATAAAACATCTTCCAATGACTTTACTTCAGCTTCCAATTGCTCGACTGTTTTCTTAGGTGATTTGCCTTCGTTGACATATTTAACTAATTCATCTTTATTATTAAAATTGAAGGTGTCTGCATCGTTTGCTATTGTAGGTGCATCTGAAACTGTATATTCTAAGTTTTTATTTGCTAAGAAGTCTTTTGCTTTAGCTAATTCCGACTCATCATATATCTCTTTCTTGTCACTCACAAATCCTTCATAATATAGTAATTGTGCCAACTCATCGCCTTCAATAAGTGAATTCACCACAATATTCTTAATAGGAAACTGCGCCTTCCCGTCTACCACTTTCATATAACCACTCCTTTTATGCGATGATATTACCTTCGTTTACAGTACCAACACCAGCATCACTAATTGCTCCTGTTTTTCCTGATGTTCTTAGGTCATTATCTTTTACGATTGTTCCAGCTGCTGTATTGTTAATTTCAATCCCATATTTACTTTGATGTAAAACTGAGCGACAAGTGTTAGTTGATATTGTGTTACGATCACCTATTACTACAATATTGCTACGTTCGCCTCCCACTACAAGAGAGGTATCAGAAACATAATTGTTCGCAATGATGTGGTCATCGGTCACTACTTCTATTCCTTCTAACATTGTAATGGTGACTCTGTTTGAGGAAACATTATTTCTTTCTCCACGTACTCTAATCCCTACTCCAAGTGAGCAATTGTAGATGGTGTTATTTATCGCTTGGCTGTCACTTGATGATAGGTTGAGAGCTGCCGAGTATACTCCACTAATCTTATTCCCGTTGATTGTATGTCGGCTACCAAATGCAACAATACCAAACCAACAATTACTTATGTTGTTATTGATAATACTTGCATTGTTACAGTTGTTGTCGTTAATTTCAATTGAACCTGTTCCTCCAGCACCGAATTGGATATTGTTTAAGATGTTCTCTGAGAAAATGATGTCATTAGAATTAGAACCTGCTCTAAAAGCACCTTTTGAATCATGATATGAGCAATTGGTAACTAATAATCTACTACTCTCATAAACGTCTAATGAAAATGTGGCACAATTCAAAATATGAACGTTTGCGATTACACACTCTTGAGCTTTAAATAGTCGAATTGCAGTCATTGAATTATCCTCAGTGATTACATCTTTGCTCATTTGCATCATTAAATCTTTTATCATGATGTTAATATTGCCAGTAGTTGTATTTTCGTTTTCAATTAATCCACGATATTTTCCGATAGGAGTGCCAATTATAACTTGTTTCAAGATTGTAGATTTCCCTGTTCCAACTAAAGCTACATTGGAAGGGATTTTTATCGGTTTAGCACACTTGTAGATTCCTTCTTGAAGTTTAACAATTCCACCTGATTGCTTAATACTTTGAATGGCTGCATTGATTTTAATGTCAGCACCAACTAGCATATCGGCTACTGTAATAATAATATCTGCGGAATTGAGTCGAGGAGAAACCACACCATTTATTCCAACTTCAGTTCCGATGATAATTGACTCAGAGTTACGATTGAAACGGTCATACGGAGTTCCACCAATTGTTCCAGAAATATCACCTTCATAGCTGATGTTGGATTCAGGTCTATATGGGCTTTCTGTGAACAGGCTAGATGTTCCAATTGTAGAACGAATAATTCCTTCTGAGTTGATTGATGTATCTACATTTCTATAAGCGACAACACCAAATGTATAATACTTATTAGCAGTTACACCTGTTAAGATGAATGAACGACTTTTCTTATCCACTTGTTGTACGTAATCAGTAGTTAGACTAGGCACATGAGGTGTAGCAGAATCAGATGAGTAAACCAATACACCGAATCCATTTATTGGACTTTCTGGATTCTCAACGAATATCCACTCAAATGAAATGTCTACTGATCCATCTTTATTCTTAACATGGTCAATAGCTGTTCCATCGTTTGATACGGTTGGCTTAGAGATAGGATTGGGATTTCGTATTGATTTCCTTGTTTCTTCATCAGCATCTTTACCAGCCTGTGACTGTAAATCAATAATCTTATTAATTAATATTGATTTGGTGTTCTGCACATTTTCAATTGTAAAATCTAAATCTTCTTTGTCTTGAAAGTTTAAAGAAGAAGGATAAAAAGGCTGATTAATGAATGCAGAATTTAATGTCGACTCCAGTGATTGTAAGGCATTTTCATAAGATGTTTTCTCAGTAGTGATGCCCAGTGCTGTAGCAACGTCAACTAAATCTTTTGATTCCTTTTTAACACTAAGTAACATGGTTTCAAGCATATTTGCTTCAGCTAGTGTGATTAAGCTATCGTCAGAAAATGCAGCGATTTGGTCAAATAATTCTTGAGTAGTTTGATTCACTTCAATAATTTGATTATCAACATATGTCTTAGCATTATCTGCAACAACTTTATCTTTTTCAGTCATGATTTTTTCAGTAAGTATTGTTTTGTTTTGTTGTACTTGTTGGAATTTTAATTGGATTGCATCTCTGTCAGTGAGCAATATTGTGATTGGATAAGAAGGCTGATTAATCCATGTACCTAAAAGTGTTTCCAACTCATTGAATGATTGTAGGAAAGTGTCCTTTTCAGTTGTGATTCCAAGTGCCACAGCTACTTCAATTAAATCAGACGCTTCACCTTCTAATTCGTTTAGGCTAAGTTTAAGGAAATTAGCTTCAGCTTTTGTGATAAATCCATCAGCATATGAACGTTGCAAATCACGATTGAAATTGTCCAATGATTCTTGTGCTTCTGAAATTTGCTCATCAATATACTTTTCTAAATTTTCTCCAATGTCATTCCAGTTGCCTTTGTTGATATCTAATACGTCAGCAGCATTTTCAGACTTGTAGAGCCTTCTCATCATCCGTCTTTTGATATCATTAACTTCTAGCAAGTTCGAAACAACAACACTAATACTGTCACCGTCAAAGTCAAATGTAGCTTCAATTAGATTTGCTTTTAAGTCGATACCCATTTCTTCTTTTTTGAATCTAATGGAGTCTCCTAGAGAGAGCTTATTCCAATTATTTTGCTCAGTGATGACTGAAAGGAAGTTGATGATATCTACACTTAAAGACATAGGAGGGAATTTTCTTCTTTCAAATTCTTCAAGTCCTGCTGCATATAACATCTGGTCGTCATAGTGATTACTATCTGACCACTCATCTTCTTCAATAAACTCGATTAACTCTGATAATAGTTCAGGAGTGAAGTTGTTTTCTTTTGAAATGGCAATTCTTAAATCAGAAATGACTACATTCTTTGCATTTAGCTGTGCTTGTATTCCACTTATTTCATCTTTCTTGGCATTAACTTCACCAGTTTTATTTGCAAATTCAATATCAAGTGTGTCTGTGCTACCACCGTATTGTTTCTGCACTTCAATTGCGTCTGCAATAACTTGTAAATCAATCTCTAACACATCTAATGCGTTTTGTGCTGGGATTAGCTGTGCTTCAATTACAGCCTTTTCATCAAGCAATGTGTCAAAGTTGCCTTTATTGCTAAATAGCAAATCCTGATAATCTAAGATTGCATGACACAATTCATCGCTCATGTAATCTGAATGACTAATTACAGTCCTTTGCTCATCTCTTGCAAATGGATATAAGAAGTAACTAAAATCCTCAATGTATGATTCACCTGTTAAGCTAACACGATTGATGGATAAATTGTCTTTCCCATATACATTTAAGTGAGTGCAAAATTCTGTGCTATCACTCTCTCTGAGAAATGACTGTAAATACTTCTGATCGCTCACAGTTAAGCCTTTATTAGCACCAATTTCAACTTCTTTGTAAAAGTTGATTTGCCTATTAACTGTGTCAAACTGTGCAATGACCTTGAAACTTTCACCAATTTCAGTCAACGCTTCTAAAACAGATTTAGTTGAAATATCAAACGACCTTCTTGAAGCGAGTATTCCACCAAGACTTTCAGGTATCCTGTTTATTGTCCAATTTGTATTATCTAACACATCAGCACATGCTTCTGTAATTGTAATTGCTTCTTTTTTATAACTCCGTATTTTTCTACGTCTCAATTCATTCTCAAGGGATAGACATTGAACGGATATATGATTGACATCATCTTGATCTGATTCACTAGGAGGTTGGATAACAAAATAAGATTCAAATTCACCGTACACAAGTTTAATCAGATATTTGAATTTGATGTTATGAATATAAGGATTGGCGACAATGCTATTTCCTCTTGCAACTTTATACGGAATGTTGAATAATAATTCATTCATACCTTTTAACTTGATGGAAAGGCTAGCACCGTAGGCATCGCTAATTTTTGCTATTGTATTTTTATTCGGCTTACACAAATAAAAGGACGGTTTTAATGGTTGTTTTGTTAAATCAATATTCCAATACAATTTATTATTGCCCCCTTTGTCTCTAAAAAAAAGAGACTGAGGCTTATTTGCCCCAATCTCTCATAATTCCATCCATTATTTTAAATGTTTCATTGGCTATTTGTTGTCCAGCCTGTTTGCTTCCACCTTGTACAGTTACATTGATTACAGGACTTAGTGAATAATTCGTTCCGCCTTTAGCAATCAAAGGAGGAGGGGTTATTGACTTCAATAAGTTTTGCATGTTCGGCAAGAATGCTCCGATTAGATTCTTCTTAGGAATGAATAGTTCGCCAATTTCAGCTTTAACCATCGTTTCATTCATTTTTGTATTGAACAATTTATTTGCCTTCTGTACAATACTGTCGCTACTTCCTCCAACAATACCACCTTCATGGAATGTCATTGGATAGTTTTTCAACTCATTGTAACTTCCATCAGGGAATCCCCATTTGCTTCTGAAAGCTGCATTTTCTTTTTTCAGTTTTTCTAAAGTTGTTGGTGAAGGATGTGAAGTTTCAGCTACATATTTATTATTTAAGTAAGCTCCCCAATCCGATTTCTTTTGCTTATTCGGTTGTGTTCCTCCAGTTGAACCCCCAATGCTTCCTAAGTCGCCTAAGCTTCCAGTTGCAGCAGCAATAAGATTCAACAGTTCAGTCCAACTTAACGATAGCTCTGAAATTGTGGTTTGATTCATCCTCTTAAATTCAGCTAAGAATCCTTCGATTCCGTTCTTGGCGTTCTCAATATTACCATCAATAATGCTTTGTCTAAGAGTAGCGAAGTAAGCCTCATTATTGATTAATTCGTTATAGTAATATTCCATGTCTGCCTTTTCACGTTCAAGCCTTTTTTTATTGTATTCGTAAGAGTCTTCTTCAGCTTTCTTCTTGGCTTCAGTTTCTTTTCTGAAAGCTTCTAATTGGTCATTCAAGCCTTTTTTGCGAAGTTCGTTTTTACGACCATTTTTCTTCTCATCAATTTCTTCAGTAATGTCAGCTAACTCTTGTTCAAGTTCCATTCGAGTTGCTTGGTCAGCTAATGAATCAGAAAGACTTAGAGAACTAATTCTTCCTTGTAATGCTAATTGACTATCTTGAAGTTTAGACAACTCTTTGTTGTATTGATCCTCATTGTCTTGGTCATCTAACAATTGCAATTTTTTATTGATTACTTCTTCAAATCGGTCTAAATCATCATCGTATTGTTGCATCCGTACTTCATTAATTTCTTCAAGTCGTTCGATTTCTTCATCTTTTTGTTTAGTTGCAATGTCACGTTGCATTTCATAAGCACGTTTAATGGTGTCAATTGCCTCGTCTGCTATGCTTGAGCGATATTGATTGATTGCGTCTTCAGCACCTAGTATCGCTAAAGTGGTTTCATTCAACTCTTTCTGATAATCTTTTTCTTGCTGAATGCTTAAGTCTTCAGTAGATAAAAGCTTTTGTAGCTCTGCTCTCTTGGCTTCTAATTGGTCTTTGTTTTCATTTAATAGTTCAGTTTGATACTTTGTTTCATTGTTGTATGCKTCAGAACCTTTTACTAACGTAGCTTGGATTGCTTGTGAGCGTTCAATTTGATAAGTGTTTTCTTCAATCGCTTCAGTATAACGACCCATAATTGAAGCAATTTTATCATAAGCAATTTGCTGGATTTCAGTGTTTAAGGAAGCCATTTCTATTTTCAATTCTTCTGCTCTAGCTTGCATTTCAGCCATACCTGCTGCTGACAATTTTCCTCGTGCGATTGTGCCATTGATGTATCTTAATTCTTGTTTATTCGCATCCTGTTTATATTCTAAGAATTTTGCTTGTCTTTCAAGTGTAGCAACATAGCGTTGAGAGGTATTATCCAATGTCTCAAGTTTGGCGTTTTCATAATCCAACACACGTTGGTATTTCTCTCGTGAGTTTTCAAATTCAGCTAGTCGTGAATTGACTGCATCTAACTCTAACTGGGAGATTAATTGCTGTACATTTGCAATGTCACCTTGAATACCTATTAAATCTGATTTTGCTTGGTCAATCGCTTGTTGAGTATTTGCTACACTAGTTGATCCTGATGTGCTTGTTGACTTAACACCACGTTGAGCATCAGCAATATATCCACTAGGCTCGATAATCTGACCATTTTTAGTAGCCTCATAATGCAAGTGACTTCCAGTAGAACCACCTGTAGAGCCTATTGTCCCAATCTGCATACCAGCAGTAATAGTCGATCCTAGTTTAGCCATCGCTTTATCAAGATGAGCATATAGATGTTTAACTCCACTGTCGTCTTGAACAACAACTAAATTACCGTATGAGGAGTCGTATCCATTTTTAGCAGCATTGCCTGAAGCAATTACTTTACCAGACACATTTGCATCTAATCTTGTTCCTAATGGTTGTGCGATATCTACACCACGATGTTTACGAGTCCCTCCACCACGAGAGTCGCCTAATTCTCCAGTCCGTTTACCTGTCCAGCCTGAAAGCCTCTGAGTAGAAGTAGCAGAAGAAGAGCTAGTTGATACCATACCTGTAGCTGCAATTTTTCCTGATTTAATCTGTCTCTCTAATTCGTTTGCTTGTTGTTGTAGAATTTTCGTTTTGTCTTTTTGTAGTTTGATTTCCTTTTGTAAAGAATCTCGATGTTGTTTAGAGTAGTCAGGAAATTTAGCTTGTAATGCCTGTTGTTTCTCAATCTCTAAGTTAATTTTCTCTAGTGCTTGTTTATATTTATCTGAAACGTAAATGGACTCTTTTGTTGTTTTGTTTGCGGATTTAGAAGCTTTCTCAGCTTTTTGTGTAGCTTCATAAGAATCGAGTGTTGAACCAGTATAACCATTCATCTCTGACACTAGAGAGTTAATCTCACGAGTTAAATCAATCGTTGCATTAGATTGTTCACGAGCAAAACCTGCAAATTTCTGAGCCTTAATGAAAGCATCTTCACTCATGTTACCTTGAGCCGAACGATTTAATCTTTCTGCTTCAGCAACAGCATTTTGTGAGAATTTATTGTAAGCTTGAACCAATTTAGACAATGCGATTAATTCTTGTTTAGCATTATCAAGTCGAGCTTTAGTACCCATAGCTGAGTTATACGTCATTGTTTGTTCTGCGTTTAATTTGCCATCTTTAGCAAGTTTAATGACTTCCATCAATTGCTCATTAGCTTTAGTTTCAGCCTTAAGCATGTATATTTCATTTTCAGATGCAACAATTCCATTTTCTCTTACTTGGAAATACTCTGGATACAATGCGAGGAGTTTTTCTTTTGCGTCTGCAAGGAATCCTTCTTCTTGTGCTGTTAAATTAACTTTATTCGCTAAAGTGTCATATAGGAAGATAAGGTCATTAGTTTCAGAAAGTTGAGCCGATGATACACCGACTAGTTGTTCTTCTACTGATTTCAACTCTTGCAAATTGGCTAAATATTTTTGCAGTTCTTCATTGAGTTCTGCTGTACCGTCTTCTAAATCACCATTGATTAAATTTTGATTTCTTGCTTGTTCAATAGAAATTCCTTGAGCATCAGCAACTTGTCTAACTTGTGATTCTTGAAGTATTAGCTTTCCAATATAAGCATCAATGGATTTCTCAATGTTTTTATACTGTGCAGATTCGCTGCTTAAAGCATTGCCTTTGGAGTCCTTAGCATTAAGTAACAATGTTTCTTTTAGCTTTTGTCCGACTTGTTCTAAATTTTCCTTCTGTGTTTCAAAATCGTCACTAGAAGAATTAACAAAAGTCGATATAGCGTCAGTTGCATCATTTAAGTTTTTCTCGAAACCTTTCGAATCAATTCCATCGAAAATAGTTGCGATGCTTTCAGATTCTTTCATTGACTTAGCCATCAAAGTAGCGTCGTATAAAATTCCTTTAGCTAAATCTCTGGAAGACTGTGAAATTTTTTCGTTTGCTTCAATACGTTTTTCTGCACTTTCAGTAGCTTTAGTAGCAACATAAAGCTCTGCTGATTCTGCTTTATTTTGATAAGTTAAATATTGATCAGTTATTTTAGTTAGGTCATCTATTGTGTCCTGAACCTCAAGAACTTTCGGGGAGTTTTTATCACTTCCACCATCTATAAGTTTACGTTTAACATTCTCAAAGTGCTCAAGAGCTTTTTGCATATCCTCAAGGTTTTTAATCTCTTCTTTGTATGCGAATCCTGTTAAGATATTTCCAGCTTTATTGCCGAATTCAGTAGCTTTAGCATCAGCGATTGCTTTATTACCTTTAGCCGATTTCTTTGACTCTTCAAGTTTCTCTGCGTCGGCTTTAGTTTTTTGAGCATCTGTTAATGCTTTTTCGGCTTCAATTTGACGTTCGATTAATCTAATGCGACTCTCGATTAAATCTGCGTTTCCAAGAAGTTTATTCCCATAAGAATCTTCACCTTTAACAAGGCTAGGCATAATCTGAGCTAATTCATTTTGAACACTGTAGTATTTCTCTTGAGTAGCAGTATCAGGCTTCCCTTTTTTCATTGCTTCTTCAAGCTTGCCGTATTCTTCAACTAATGAATTGACTGTATCTTTATTACTTAAATATGAGTCTGCAAGTTCACGATTCTCTTGATTAATGGATTCTTGCATTTCACGTTGTCTGCCCATGCTGCCGACAAATGCTTCAGTTGCGTATCCTAATGCGACTAATGCAATACCCACACCAGTAGAAGCTAATAAGCCTTTTAAGGCTGTACTGAATACTCTTGTTGCTCCTGCTGCTAATGTTGATGCTGTAGCTGATGCTTGTGCCGCACCCTTAAATCCTAATAAGCTAACAGTTGTTGTTCCTATTGAGCCTGTCAAAGCTTTAAATCGAGAAGATAACAAGAACATTGCAACACCCGTTGCTCCAAATAACGCAGGAAGAACACCGAATTTATCTACGAATTTTGTGATATCTCCTAGGACTTCTCCAAACACTTGTATTCCTTGAATCATACCTTCAGTAAGGAATGCGTCTCCAAATGCTAAAGCTAATTTCTCAACTTCTACACGAGCAAGGTTGATACGGGCTTGCAGGGATTCCATGTAACGTTCGTTTTCTTCATTAGCTGATCCTGCTGAGTTTACTGATGACTCGTACATACTTCTGTACATTGAATCTGCTGATCCTAAATCATCAAGCAAGGATTGCATCCTACTGATATGGTACTTGCCCGCTAAACCTTCAACTACTGCTATACGTTCTGTATCGGATATACCTTTAACCTTTTCCGCAACCTCAGTGTAAACTTGGATAATGTCACGTAGATTTCCTTTGTTATCCGTTAAGCTAACTCCTAATGAACCTAATGCGTCTTGTGCTGGCTTTCCAACTAAACGAGGAAGGACTGCTTTTACAAAGTTACCAATTTCATTACCTGATTGTTTGGTAGACGCTGTTACTGTTCCTACAATTGCATTTAACTGATCAAAATCTAATCCCATTGCTCGTGCTGTCGCACCAGCTCTAGCTTGACCCTGAGCAAGTTTCTCAGTTGTGGTCGCATATTTATTTGAAATTTCATTCCACGAATCAATAATACCCATAGCATCTTTAGCGTCCATTTTCCATTGGATTAATGAAGCTGTCATGTATTCAGATGCTTTTTGTGCAGTGATGTCACCTACGTTGGAAGCTACAAGTCCAGCATCTGCAAGTGTTCCTAACTCTTCACCTTTGAATCCTTGTCGTGCAAACTCAGTGTAAGAATCTAATACTTGACTAATTGACTGACCAAACTTTTCAGCAGATAGTGTTGCTCTGTCAAATAAAGCTTCAAAATCCGTACCCTCCGACATAACTTTTGCAAGGTCTGTCATTTTCGTATCAATGTCTACTATAATACTCATGAATTCATTTGCTGTTCTAAAAGCCCCGTAGAATAAAGTTGATGCTGCCCATTGGTATTCGATATGAATCGCTAATTCATACCCGTTCATTTGATGAACCGCTCATAGTCGCCTATGAGATTAGACTATATCTTCAGTCAATATGACTGCCTTCCGTTTCGAAATCGCTTGATTCCTACTCTACTCACTTCCATCTTAAAGATGTGTTTTCGATAGTCGTTACACACGGCTCACGCCTTGCTCGGTATTGTCTCATAATTGAGGTATCCACCGAATTAGGAAGGTTTTACTTGAACTAGCAAATTAATCCAAATTGGAAATTTCTCCATCGCAACACGGAAACTATCCATGATTCCCATTGAACTACGGGAAGCCTCTGCTGCCACAGTTTTCATTCGAGTAAATTGAGTATTAATATCAAATAGATTCTGCTTGAAATCTTTAGATGCAGGATTCAGTTTCTGATAATTTACTAATAGCTCATTCGCTTGATTCATATCAACAGTTTTTGCGTTAGTTTTCATTGTCTTCTCAACAGCTAATACTTGTTTTTGGATAGCTTGTTGATTAGCAATTAGGCGTTTCTCAATCTGTTCTCTGTTGATTAATTCCTTATTAGCACTCTTGGTTGCAGCTACCATTTCATTAAGTTGTTGATTAGCTCTACTAAAGCCACTTGTTCCAACTGCATTTTTTATAGAATTTGCTAACTCAGTGAATTGATTGGTTGTAATCTTACCTTCTGATAATAGCTTGTTCATTTTAGCAATTAATTCATTACTGCTTTTAGCTGCGTTAGATAGCTGTTTGTCTGTTTCTTGTATAACTTTTGGCATCCATACGAAGTCTGTTTTATCAGGCGTTAGTTGCCTAATAACTTTTTCAAACTCAATTGTTTCATTTTTACCTTCTTTTTCAATTGAGGCTTTTAGCTTATTTAACTCTTTTTTTCCATTAACAATATCATAATCAACTTTAATGGTTGCATTAAGACCGTTTAACTCTTTTTTGAGTGCGTCAACATCTGTAATACTGCCTTTTATGGCACTTTTAAAAGCCATTCCGAGCTTATCAGAAGCTATTTTCATCGCCTTAGTTATTTCATCTGCACTAACTGTAGCCATTTCCTTAGCTTCTTTTTCTACGCTTTTAAACTCTTTTGTCAGTTTAGAGAAGTCTAGGGTCGCTAAACGCTCCAGTGCTGAAATAGCCTTTGGATCAATTTTTATATCAATCTTAACTTGATCTAATTTCTTTTGGAGTTGGGCAATTTGTGCATTTAAATTGTCTTGGGAAGGTTTATCGTTCAGTCCTAAAATCACCTTAAGCTCAATTGCATTTCCAAGTCCGTTTGGTGAATTCGCCATTTAATTGCTCCTTTCTTAGAAAATAAAAAAGAAGCGTCTAATTAAAGACACTTCTTGATTTATTGCATATTTATTTTTATGAAACTTGTTTTAAGATCAATTCAATTCCGTGTTCTTTAAACTTATTTAGCAATCCGTTAAAATTGTTTTTTAAATCGTATGGGTATAGTTCAATAAGTGGAACGTCATTTTGTTTGCAAAGCATAATTTTTCTTTTTGTTTTATTATGGTATTCATATAAGTAATCACCATCTGTTGTCTCTTCAGTATATAAGCCGAAATACTCTACATATATTGTTTTTTCGCCTTCTATTTTCCAGTCGAATCTAAGTCTTTCAGATATATCCATCACTTCTTTATACGATGGTTCGCCAATAAATGTAATATTGTTTTCAATTAACAAGTTACTTATTTTCATTTCAGGCAATGAAAGACATCTATTATTTTTTATGTCAAAGTAAAATTTATTTGCTTCGCTTTCTAAAATTTCAACAGGAAGATACATTTTACAAATTTCAGTAAACTTTTTGTTTAAACGAATACTTAAATTTTCTCTTGATAAAAAGTTTCTTGTTTCTTTTTTATTTAAATGTTCTTGAAACTCCTCGACAGAAGGGATTCTATTTAATTCATTTGCTAATTCATTTAGATATTTAATACTGTTATCAGCAAATTCATCATAGTCATATTCAACTTCTGAGGAATCAATTAACCCTGCTTCAAATAGAGCCAGTCTATAAGATCCGAAATTTCTGGCAAACCAATCTCTAGGAACACCGTCTTTAGCAACGTCTAAAGAAGATGGAACTCTTTCTAGCTTTCCATACAAATCTTGCAGATATGAAATACCGTCATTTTTTGTAATCAATATGTTCTCAATTTTATTAAGTGGTAGGTCACATTCTTTCAATAGCTCTGTCCAGCTTTCCCAATAGTTAGAAATTGCAGTTTTGGAATAACTCAACTCATTATAATAAGGACTTCTTTCGTTTGTATTATAGAAAGCAATCACTTCATTTATTATAGCCTCTTTACTGTGGTCAAAATTGGTATTTAACTTTAAATTTATCATGGATAGTGCATTATTCCATGAGCCAAATCTTTCTAGGTAAACGTGATGACAAGGCAAATCTTTATTGCTATTTAAATCTTCACAAGTAGGTGTTTTACCTAATTGAATGGAAAGTTCTTTTAATTTTTCTAATAAGAATTCGTCATTAAATTTTCTTTTTGCTAAAGACTTATTCCTTTTTAGACCTAAAGAGCCAGCTTTCTTTTTTATTGTGTCCCAACTTTTTTTAATTATTAAAGAATCATTTATCTCTTCCCGAGAACAAATTTCATACTTTTCTCTTAGCATCTGTTCGTCCTGAAGTAACCAACCATGATCTCCAAAAATACCAGTATCCTTTAAGAACGTACTCCAATTTCCCCATGTTTGGATATAAGAAACAACACTTGGATAGCCATTTGCTTTTTTTAGTGCAGGGCTACTTGGGTAAACCCCATACTCATCAAAGTATCTGTGGAATTCGCTTATTAAAAAATCTTTATCAATTCCAATTTCCATAGAAATCATTACCCTCCCGTTATTGTTTATATTTTATTATCTCTCTAAAAACGTCCCTTAGCTATTGAGTCGTTTTTATGTGGTGCTTATTTAATTTGTATTATTAATAGCTCTTACTCAGCAAACAATTGTAACGCTTCCAGTTCGTCTAATAAGGTGTTCATTGAGTCTTCCCAATTTTGATATTCCTCTTTAGCCATATCACGATACATGAAGTCATTTGTTTTAAGGAACTGTCTTGTATACTCAATACGACTTTCTCCATGATAAACAAGTTCTGTCACCAGTTTATCTAGCTTAAACTCTACATCATTGTCAGGTATTTCATTTAACCCTTTAAGGTAAACAGCGAATTCATCAAGTGTTGCATTGTATGGTTCTTTCTGTGATTCATCCATAACGTTGTTTGGGAATAAATCAATGTTGTGTTGGCTTAGTTTTGTTGAGTATTCGATACTATCTGTAATAATACTTGCTAACATCAAGTAATACTCATCAGATACAGGCTTCTCTTCTTCTGTTAGGGATACGGATTCAACCTTGGTATCATTCCCCTCAGCTCCAGCTTCAGGACTCAATGTTGCATTCAATTCTTCCTCTGTACATGCAGACAATAATAATACTGATAATACACCAACTAATAAAAAACTCTTCGGCAACTTCTTCTTCATTTTAAATCCTCCAATTAGGTTTATATTTTATAATTACAATTTGAAATTTCAATTTATTGTATTATATCATAATCATACCCAATTGTGTGACTAATTAGACGATTTAAAATGAAGAAATATTATAATTTATTTATGGTATTATAATTTAATTTTTAGTAACTAACTTAGCTGAGATAAAACACTCAATCAGCAGTCTCGAAAGGGGAGGTCAAGACTGCCTTTCAGTGTTTTAGAATATATCATCCAATTCATCATCTGTATCTTTAATTACGTAAGTCTGGCTGGTTTCGCTTGACTCATGGTTTAAAAGAGATTTTACCTTGTCGATACTCATTCCATGATTCACAACCATATGTGTCGCTCTGGATCGTCTCAAACTGTGAGGAGCGAATCCTTCAGTGTTCATAATAGGATTAAACTTGTCAGTAAACCAAGAATTAAATGCAGCAGGGGATAGGGGTTCTACTCTTCCATCTTTGTATTTACGAACAAAAATTTCATCTACATCATCTTCTCCACGTTGTTCTAACCAATCTAATATAGCATTTCTTACTATATCATCATAAGCAAGTTTAATTCGCTTGCCATTTTTCCCTTTGCCCTTACCTCTAATTTCAGGAGTCATGTAATAATCCTTCTCCTTAATTTTTGGTAGCTCTAGGAAGCTCTTTTTAAACTGTGCAACTTCTGAACGTCTTGCTCCTGTGTAATAACTTGTTATTAGATAAGCAACCATTTGCAATTCATTTTGATCTCTTAATGTTTGGAGGAGTAGTTCAAATTCTTCTAATGGAATAGCTTTCTTCTCTCTTACAAACTCTTTAGGTGGATTGGCAACTGCCTTAGAATAAATGTTGCGAAACAGAGGATATTCATCTCCATAATACACTTCTAAATAGCCACACAAACTCGATACGGCTGAACGCTTAAACTTAACACCATTAGATGATAATCCAGCACTCATTAAATTATTTTGATACTTTAAAGCATCCCTTGCTTTCAGCTCATACAAAGGCTTGTTCATGCAATGCTCATGTACCCATGTAAAGAACACTGACAACGCTGAAGCATATTGTTTAAGCGTCTGGTCTGAAAGTTGTTGTTGATCCAAAAATTCTTTCATAATCATTTGATTGAATGGATTGATTTTTTCTTTAAACTCTAATTTAGGCATACTGATTAGTCTTTTCGTCATGTATTCACATCCATAATTTATTTTATAATTTACTATTTAAAAGAAGAATAATTTATTTCCTATTTAACCGTAAATCCTCTTGCCATTAATGCAGTCTTTAATGCTTCTAACAATTCAGTTGGATTAGCATTTAATCTGTCCACTGTTTCTTGTGCAAACGGACGAGGCTCTGACCATTCACCAACAGGATTGTTCCATAATTCTTTGATTCCATATTCAATCATGTCACCAATGAATTTACCTTCCATTGAATCTGCACCTTCAGTTAAGTTTTCAAAGGTAAGAAATACTTTACCGTCTCTAATTCCGTAGTCTGTGATGAAATAATTTCTCTGATCTGACAATCCATCCTCATCTCCACGTCTCTGATATTGAGTAGGCTCATAAGCACCGTATACAACATCTACAACTGCCTGTGACATTGTTTCAGCTAATATCCGTTCAATTGAAGCATCACGAGATAGAATCTGCATGACATTCTTCTGTAGATACAATTCCAACTCATCAAGATTATTGAACTTCTTAGCCATTAGACTTCAGCCGATTCAAGTTTCTTCTTGATGACAGGAGACTCAACTGAAGATAAAATTTGCTCACGAGTATGCTCATCTAATTGTGCTATTTGGTCGATTACTTGTACGAATGATTTAACTTTGTCTACAACCGCTAACACTTCATTTGCATCGTAAAGCTGATCAAAGAACAACTCGAATAATCCAGTTTCAACAATGCTATGGAACACTGGAATTTGCTCATCTAATTTATCTGGAATGTCTTTTCCTAAATGGCTATAGAATTTGATAATTAAGAAGTAAATGTACTGTAGAAACGAAGTGTCATTCTTGAAAAACCCTAAATCATTTTCTTCATCAAACAGTAAACTTTCGTATGCTTCCTTGAGCAACTTCTCAGTTGTAGCAGGATTAAACTTTTCATTGTAACGAATGACGATGTTATTTTCTTCATCGTAGACATAAGTTGATTGCTTGTTAATGTCTTTTTGTTTGGCTTGAATATCAGTTAATTTAATATTACGCTGACGTGGTTTTTTAGCTTTAGTTGACATTTTGATTCCTCCTTGTTTTCTGTTGTTCTATGTTTAAAAGAGAGTGCGGATAATCCTCTGCACTCTCAGTCAATTCTGCTGTGGTCAATAATATTAGTGATGGCACGATAAGTTAATATCGCACCATCTAACTATCATTGAATTATGATTACTTTAATTTCTCGAATTTTAAAGAGTGGACATCATCAATATCGCCTGTATACTTGACTTCAATTTGTTTGCCAGTAGAAAACAAGGTTCTATCTACACCATCTTCAAAATAGATACGCATACGCCATCCGTCAACGATAACAATTACTGAGACTTCTTCTACTTTTACTACCGTTAAAACAGAAGATTTCAGCGTAGCCTGTTCCACAATTTTTGCTGTAGTTTTAGTCACATTTTAACCTCCTAGTATAGAATAAGATATTTCTAACTTATTCTATACATATTCTAATAGTTTATTATTAAACGATAGCACCTTCATCATAAATTACAAGCTCCCACATGTCCGTATTTACTGGACTTTTTAGGATTTCTAATGGCAAAGTTAATACAGCAGGATCGCCATCTGCTGCGAAGTCTAAGTTAAATGAATCTTCGAATTTAGCATTCGGTATATTTAATTGTCCTTGGAAAGCTTTTTTCGTAAATTCGTCAACTACTAAAACATCAAGTGTGACACGGAATGATCCACCAAATTTATCAGAAGTTACTTTAATCGTCTTAGCATCTAATGCAGTCTCGACTTTATAATAAACCCGAACTTTAGTATTATTAACAACGCCCACATTAAACGTCAATTCTTTGGCTGCGATACTGAAATCATTAACATTTGTAGCAGGTGTGCCTAAAGTGTATTCTTTACCATTTGTTCCATCAGGGTTTACTTCATATACAGAAATTAAAGCACCTTTTGGTGTTTTTTGGAGCGATGCTTTATTTGAAGTAACTGTAATAACGTCTCTACGGTCAACAGTTTTTTTACCTTCTAAAATGTTATTACCTGTTAACATTGCTACTGCTTTATTATCGAAAATAGCATCTTCTAAATTGATTTTTGATTCACGGTTAGATGAGAATCCTACAAGCTTAGCGTTTCCTCGACCCCCACGAGCGTATACCGTCTCACCTGTTGTTTCTACACCACTTGTTTTTAAAGTAGTTAATGTTACGATTGCGTGTCCATCTGTTAGATCATAAAATGTAGCTTCTCCAGCTTCACGGATTGCCCAACGATTAGGTGTTGCCATAATTAAAATCATCCTTTTCTGTTATAATTTATTATTTAAAAATATTAGCCCAGTTGATGTCTTCAAGTTTTATCTTTTTCCCATCAACTGTGCCACCATATATTCCATTCATTGTATAGTGATAATTGTCAATTAACTGGAATCTGCCATATCCATCATAAAGCTGATAAACGTTCAGTTTGCTAATAAAGTCAAAGCTTTTTGTTTTCCATCCTACGGCAGAAATGATGCTGTGTAAGTTTATCTTTGGTTTTTTGAGCTTGGCTAATAAAGCCTTCTTGCGTTTTTGTTCTTCCATAAATTCTCTAGCTCTATCATTGCCCGCAACAATTTCGTCCTCTTCATTATCTTGAAGATTATTGGCTGTCTTTACTAAAGTTTTAATGTAATTAAATTTTTCATCAGTAAGAATCGTTTCCTCGCTTAGCTCATCAAAATAAATACATCCAATTTCCTCATCAATTATAGGCTGTTTATTGAAATGTAAATTTAGCGCACAAAAAAAAGCTTCCCTAAAAGAAGCGTCATGATAGACTATAGAATTCAATACTTGAAATTCTGTTAAATGTTCGATTTCTTCAGGACTTATTTCTAACCTACTTTTATCGAATAGTACAGAAGAGAGTGCAAAATTGTATTTGTTCTCAGTGAGTTCTACTATCTCCTTCAATGAAGGAACAAAGAAATCACCAATCCCTTCTACATGAACAGGCAAATTTAGTAGGAATTTTAAATGGATATCACCTTGTTGCAATACTTCCATATTCTCACCTCTAATAGCTTTCATTGCAGAATTCGTATATTAATCTGAAACCCATATAGCCTTTTGGCGCACCGATTGGAGATTTTTTTCTAAACAGAGTCTTACCAATACCACCAATTCTTTTATTGAAAATTAAATCGTTTATCTTGTCACAAATTAGCTCAAGTCTCTTATCTCTAATCTGAAAATCATTGTGAACAAACACATCAAAAACGTATTCTTGATTGCCAAATAAATAGTTTGTATTAGAAGACCTTCCAACACCTGCATAATAAAATACTCTACATATCGGTTCTTTCTCTAAATCGTCTACTTTAATAGTTGGTATTAGGTGATTGTCAACAATATCCCAAAGTTCGTCCTCTGGCATATCAAGGACATTTGGCTTTAAATTATCAAGAGGGTCATCAAATCTATTTTTAGGCGTATAATACAAAAATCTTAACAATTCTTCATTCATAAGTATTTTTTCAACTTCTATTGAATAGTCTTTTAGATTCATACTATGTCACCACCTCTGAAATTACAGTCGCAATACCTATCCCATCTATTACCTTAGTCAAATTTATATCAACAATCTTAAATTTAGACTCATACATATTAAATTCTCGATTTAATGATAGGTTACTTGATGAATCATATTTTATAGTAATTTTCAGACGACCTTCAGGGAGTAAGAAAGTACCATTGTTGTTAATAAAAGATTGATACTCTGCCAAGCAAGGGGTGTAAACAACTTCTTCTATTTCCTCGTAGAAAGGTCTATTATTATTCGGGTCATGTCCAATTAAAACTTTAGTAGTTAACGTTTTAGATAGGAACTCACTATTACACAATTCACCTGTTAATTCAGGATAAATCTCATCTCGTTTTCTGTCGGTTGCTAAGTAGGTAAATGTGTCGAAGTGAACATAATCGCCAACATTGATTACTGTATCTGGAAGAAATAAAAACTCCCTTTTATTGAATGAATCCTTATCGGATACAATACACGGAATAGCATCAATTCCATCATTCAATTTGACATACTTAAGAGAAGGGGAGTTCATGATTTGTTCAGTTGCTAGCTGTTTTGAGTTGTCAATAACATTTCCCGTTGCATTAACTCGATCTCTATAAGCCTGAAAATCACTCATACTCTCATTCTCCTTTCAATGTCTCATTTGGTAATACGTCAATTTGATTGTCGATTAGTTTCAACACTTTAAACGTTTCCTTTTTAACTCGCTTCTTATGTCCAACATTTAAAGTTTCAACTTTCATCTGTTCCAATGTGGCTAATGACTTCACATACCATATCCCATGTGGTAAATCTGCAATTAACTTTTTCAATCCATATAGCTCGAAACATACACTGTCGATGTATTCTGTCAGACACTCATTTTCTTCCTCATATAGAGGTAGGATTTTATACACTCTGTTCTTTAATTCAATTAGATACTCTCGGTAATCTCTCTGTGTAAGTAGAGTCATGATTTAAATAAATCCTTTAGGTTGGGAATGCTGTATAAATAGCGTGACACGAGTGTATTTGCTTCTGTATTAGTTTGGGATTTGATTTCAATTAATGCTTTGATTTTGTTAGCAGGGGAATGTGTTCTGTAGTCTTTAGAATTTAGATGTTCTTTAAGCAAACTGTCATGAATTAAGTGTGTACCCATGTAGACCACAACCATAAATTTAGCGAGTATTTGCTTTTCAATCATTGTTAAATCAACATTAAATTGATTCAATTCTAAATCGTAATCTGTTAAGTCTTGGCGACAATTTGAGAAGAATCCAGTTGCAGACATTAACCAAAGCTGAAGGTTAGCTTTAAGAGATATTTCAGGAATCTTTTCTAGGCTCTTGTCTGTGACTTGTGAAAGGAATAGGTTATATACGTCATTGAATGGTGTAGCCATTTAGATGCACACCTTTCTACTTATCAAGTAAATGTGCTAATTCAACACCAAGACAATCTTCTAATGTTTTGATTGTATTGTATCCGTCTAGCTTTTTGTCTTCAATTAGTTTAGCTGCTTGGCGACCTAAAGACTTTTTAATGCCATCTGGTAGTGGTGTTAGGGATTGTTTTAGCTCATGATTAGAATTAAACTTATCTAAATAATCTTCCATTGATTTGATTTCATCATATTTTTGATAGTGTGAAGTTAAATTTAGTGCCTCAACCACTTCTTCATCATCAATATAAATCCACATTTCATCTAAAAAGCGTTTTTGACGACCTTTCATAGATACTAATTCGCTGAATGTTATATATTGAACGTCGCCTTTAGAGCCCCATTCATATTCAGCTTTAGTGTTGTCTGCAACGAAAATCACAGAGTCTACCAATGCTACAACAGGAATTAAATCATTTAAATCAACAGTTGCTATAGATTTACGAATATTCTTCTTTGTTTCCACTTTATCTTTCACAGCTTCCACATTCTCATTAATATTTTCTGATGCCTCTACTGCTTGAACAGTTGGTTCAGAATCTTTAATAGGTTTATTTGTGGCTGTGCGTGGTTTCCGTGTATTTCTTGTCTTTTGTTCTGCCATTGTTTATTTCCTCCTTTTATTCAAAAAAGAGAAAAGATGATAAACATCTTCTCTCTAAAAGTTTATAGTTTATTTAATTTTAAGATAAAGTGTAAATACCAAATAATGAACTGAATACTGTTTTCACACCAAATTTTGTAAGGTATAGGTATTCAAATGACATATCATTATTTTCTTGCTCGTTTTCAGTTTGCTTCATGTAGTCATCACCTTCATAAACAACTTTAATGAATTGATCACCAGTTGTAGGCAATACTAAGATTTGTTTGTCGTCATAAGCAAATTCGAAAGTATTAGCTTTGTGCACAACTGGCAACTCAACAAGAGTCATTCCGTTATAAATCCCAATACGACCCTTTGTATTTTTGTCGACTTTCATTTCCTCAGAAATCCAGTTTACACTTGCTCCATTAATAATCGTTGATAATCCTTTTGTAGTACCAACTACGATAGCGTTACCAGCTTCAGCTCGAACGTGCTGGTATAATTCAATTAACTTATCTTCAGCATAAGTACCTGTTGCAACGAATTCAGCAGGTAATTGAGAAGATGTAGAAGCGAATGTAGCTGCAACTTCTTCGTATACTTTAAGTTTCAATGCTTGTGAGACTTTAGCCACTAAACGAGCAAATGAAACACGACCAGTCATGAAAGCTTCAAAATCAGCGTAAACACCTACAGAGTATGCTTTAGTATCGACAGAGAATTTTGTACCGCCTTCTAATTTTTGTCTGCGGATATTCCAGTGGTTACCTGAATGTTGAGATACAGTCAAGATAGCGTCATCTTCTAAATAGAATTCGTTTAAATCTCCACGAGCAATGTTTTTGATTTCAGCAAACTGCATGAAGAATTCATCTTCTTCCACGCCTTTTAAGAAACCTTCAGCAATTACTTCTGTTAAAATTTCAAATACTAGTTCACGATTGTGAGTGTTACGCATTGTTTTACGATTTACTTTTTCTACTTCTAGAACGTTGAAAAACTTTTCACGCAATTGAGTGTCAAAATCCTTACCTTCTGAAAAGTTTAATACTTGTTGTGGGTTACGTACGTAGTCCACGCATACTTTTACTAATTCTTGTTTAGATGTCATTATAATTTTCCTCCAATAATTTTAAGTTATAATTTATTAATTAAACAGATAAAACTTCTAATACTACATAAGTAGTAGCAGTTTGAGTAACGTTTACAGCTAAAGCTCCACCAACTGTTTCAAGTTTTACGACTTTTGCTTTAAAACCAGTTGCAGGTGGTGTTGCAGTAGTTTTTAATTTGTAACCACCAGCAGCAGCTACGATATCACCTTCAGCAGGTTCAGTTACAAATCCTTCTAGTGATACTGAAATTAATTTGTTTACTTCTGGTTTATAAGCACGAACAACCTCATCAGCTTTCATGAAGTATTCACTTTCTAGACCAGTGCCGATTCGATTATTGTCATATACGATTGCAGAGTTTCCGATAATTACTACTGAATCACCAGATGCAGGTGCAGCAACTCCACGAACATCAAGGTTAGCTTTCTCTACATCTCCTAATTTAGCTACGAAACCATTTTCAAATTCTTGTCCTACAGGAACACGTACTGAATAAGTTTCTTGTAATTTATTGTCTAAACGTAATACTGAGCGTTTTGCCATTTTAATTTTCCTCCAATAATTTTAATTATTATTTTTTAGTTAAAGAAACCCGCATATGGATTGTCTTTAACATCTTGGTTAACATTGATTTTAACTTTATTAACTGTTGATGCTGGTTTGCTTACTGAGAAGTTTTTCTTCCCAATTAATGCGAATAATTTTTCTTCTACTTTGTCTAACTCTGAATCTTTCATTTCTGTGAATACTTGAGCGAATTCATCATCTGACAACTTATCAGCAAATTTATCTTGTAAGTCTTCTTCTTCACGAGTACGTTTGTATTCAGTTAAGTCTTTTAGTTGTGATTGAAGTGTCGATTGTTCAACTGAGAAACGCTCTGAATTAATTGCAAACAACTCTTGAGCACCTTCAAATGCTACGTATTCAACTTTCACTTTATATGCTTGGTCAAGTTGTAATTCAACATTGTCGCCATTTAGTGTGAAAGGAGCTGCGTATAATTGATAATTCTCTTGAGTATTCTCAAAGATTACTAATGCGTCAGTATTATCAATTAAGTAATACTTACGACATTTATCGCCCCAAGAATCATGATAATGCTCTTTGCCAAGTTCTGATCGAAGTTGTTCACGTAATTGATTAGCGGTTAAAGCAAACTCTTTAGCTGGTTGAGTTTCTTTAACCTCAACTTCTGGAGTTGCTTCTGTAAACTCAGGAGCATCTTTAACTTCAGTTTCCTCATCAGTTTTTTCAACCTCAAAGTGTTCTTCTGTTTTTTCAACTTCTTGAACTTCAGTTTCTTCAGCTTTAGTCTCAGCTTGTTGAGTTTCTACAAACTCTTTTTCAACTTCCATCACTTCTGTTACTTCAGTTTTGTCTTCCATTCCTGTACCTCCTTGCTGAGAAAATAGAGTATAGAACTCTTGTAATTTATTCTCAATTGATTTTTGTAAAGCATTGTTTTCGGTGAATTGTACTTCTACTGTGGAATTCTGCATTGCTGGATTCACTCCAGTTCCAAGTAAACATGCACCGAAGAATGAAAACGTTTCAAAATGGAATACTCCATCTTTGTCTATAGTTCCTGTGTAATTATCGGATAACTCCATGCTTTGAGAAGTAATGCCTTTGCGAACCATAATATCGGTTGGGTCGCCCCATTTTGTCCACATTAAAGCATCCACAACTAAATACTCTTTCTCTTCACCACTATCGGTAACACGCATTTCCCAATGTGCGTTATTAACTTCTGGAATTACTCCTACAGCAGAACCTAAATATTTGAAATTATAGTCACCATCTTCTGAGCGATGAAGCACCATTCGATGGTCACTGAAATCTTGTTCGCCTTCTGAATTTTCTTCAATGAAGCTTAAAATTGGCGTATTTGCTAATGTAGGAATTGCTTTCTCGACTGCTTCCTTAGAGAAGGATGATCCGTTGAAGTTTAATCCTGTGTGCATGAGCCAAATTTTAACCTTTAAAAAACGTGAGTCTTCTTTCTCGAATTCTTCTAGCTTTTGAAAGATGACAGGAATTTGAGTGCTGATTTTCTTTTCTGTCACTGTCTCACCACCTTTCAAGACGATGTAATGGGTAGTTTATAATTAATTAATCATCTGCGTTATCTTGATTGACTTGAGTTGAATCTGCTTTTTCGTTTTCACTAACATTGTTTCGACCAACGCCATCTGATTGAGTGTGAGATGATGCAAGGGGGGTTAATAAGCTGTGTAAATCTAAAATCTGATTTTCAATAATTGCCTTATTGTAAAGTTGATTTGGAGACATTCCTAAAGTTGCACCAATTCTTGCTACATCAGGCAATCCAAATTGTCCTGCTTTAAGAAGGCTCTCTCTTTCTTCTTTCTTGTTGAATTCTGTTATATCTAAGAAAGCGAGATGAAACTTAATTGCCCCCGTTTGTTTCTTTAACTTGCGATTCAACCATCTTTCAATTTGAGTCATCATATCAAATACGATTTGTTCATCAGCCTTTATTGATTGTGAAATACCCATTGAAGTGCCCTTCTCAGAGCCGAAAAGATGTTGACTAATAGCACTATTGGTGAATATCTCACTTATCGCATCACTTACTGAGCTATTATTAGCTTGTTTCTTATCTAAGGAAATTGCTTCAATGTCCATTGGTGTTGTCGTTAAACCAATTCCGTCACCTAGATTTGCAGCGGTGTTTTCATGGAACTGATTAGCAATTTTAGGATCAATTAAGAAGGCATCCATATCTACCCCTTTATCATTCAATGGGATTTTCTGTACCAATAATAAGAAATTATCCATTTTAGCCTTAGCTTTTCTTAATTTCATATATTCGTCTGCGTCAAATATTGATTCGAAAACTGTATTAAACGGTGGAATAACACTAGAAATTTCTTCGTTTACTTTAAAACATACCGCCTTGTTTGAATCCAATTCTTGCCAATTGTAATCTTTTTTGTTTGATTCATAACGCTGATACTTAATTCTAAACTCTTCGGGATAAAGTTCTAGGTCGTGTTTAAATCTATCAAAGTATGAGAAATCGAAAGCAAAGTTGCGAACACCGTCCTCAATTGATGAACCGAATTGACAGTAATCAGCATCTAGCTGTTGTATAAAATACGAATCCTTCGACTCATGCTCATAACCAAAAAAGACATCCTCTTTTAAAGCAACCTTTAATGCCTTAGACATCTCATGCTGTAAATTTAGTTTGTCAATGTATTGGGAGGTTTTTAAATACGCCTTCTTAATCTTATCTGGTGCATAGCTATCAACAGAGCCAATTAACTCCAAATCATATGCATATATCGGCATTGTTGCCATATGTCTTACTACTGCTCTATATTGACCATTTACGTTATATAGATAATTAGATAATTGACGTAATTGCTTCTCATATTGCTGAGGATTTTGCATCCATGTGGAAACCTGCTTGGTGTCAAATCGTGATAAGGATGAAGGCGTTGATTGCAATGACCTGTTAAGATGTCTTAGTGTCATGTTTCTAATTGCAGCGAACTGTTCTTGCTGTTTAATCAACTTTGCCTCTGCCTCTGATTGTTGTGAAAGTGAAGTGGCTGCGTCTTTCTTTTCATTCGTCATTGTTTTCCTCCTTTCTTGTCTTATAATTTATTAATATGGGGATGGTTTCTTAAACATAAATAGAGATGCCACATCTACATCTTGTCGTTTTCTGCTTGTAATATTTCTTCTTCTCATCTGTTGCAAATACCAAGCCAACATTGCAATACTGTATGCTCTGTCATCATGCATTTTACTAGCTTTGTCTGGAGGTAAATCATATCTGATACTTCCATTTGCACTCTTGAAACTATAAATATTTACTAGCTCTTCTTTCGCTAAATCCATATTGATTAATGATAATTCTTCTGTTTGCGTTAATTTGTAGCGATTAGATTCTCCATTGTCATAAGTAAATATGATTTCACCTTTGTAGTCATAGTTTTCTGTAAAGGAAATTAAATCTAATGTAGTCATTTCTACAAGTGCAGCGAACATCTCATTTTTATATTTTTTAGGAGAAAGTAACCGAACTTTATCAGCCGCATTTGGATATTTACTAATATAAGTTTGATATTCATCGTTGGTCTTATCAATTAAACCTTTGTGGACAATTCCTTTTTCATCTATCCAATCCTCAAGAAGACCGTCTCCCCAAGAACTCATACCTGCTCCACCAGCACCAGAATCAATTAATACCATTTCAATATTTTCATAATCAGCAGCTTGGATTCCATTGTAGTCCAACAACATTCTTTTGAAGTCTTTTATTTGGTCAGGAGTTTTCATAGGCGTTTTCTTTTTCTTTTCTAAATCAGTCCATGAAACATTATTTACTATCCTCAATTTATATCCAACATTTGGGTCTTCATAAATTTCAGCGATTGTACAAACAGAGTTGTCATTACTACGAGCAGGATCAACTGCCATAATAAATTTCTTAGTTCCATCATTAGCTAGAACTGGAGGTCTTAATTCAGAATTTCTTATAATGGTTGCACGTTTAATTATTTGATTATCAGAACCTTCTGTTGTAAAGATGTTCTTGTATTCACGCATTGCTTTTTCTTGATTGTCTCTCATGGCTGCATCAATTGTTTCTTGTGACAATAAAGAAACGGGGTATAATTTACCGTTAAATGTTGCATTGATTACTACATCAGAGTTTATATCGGCTACGAAATATTGCTTATCACCCAAAAACATCTTCTTAGCAAAGTCGGAATATTTTCTGAAGAAGTATGTGTCTGTTGACGATGCTGACGATGCATAGAGCAATTGGTTGGGCATTTGTTTAGGAAATAATGTAACATCGACATCTCCACCTAAACGGAAATCGCTGTTTTGAGTTGTGAAAGGTTCGGAAGTTGTGAATAATTCATCCGGGGCGAAGCCGCTCTCATCATAAAAATTTAAGTTCGATCTCTTCGATCTATTGTTATCGAATGATCCATTCAAAGAGTTAACAATTGAGCCATTGTAAAGTTTATACTGAAAAGAGGAGGGGTTATGTGTAAAACCATCTGTATTTGATGCGCTTTTTACAGTTTCATTAAAGAAGACATCTGTTAATCCTGTAAACGAAGCAATCTCTCTTTTTGCTATTTTTTCTATCTTCATAAACATTTCTTGCGATTGAGAGCCTACACCAGCTAAAATATAAGCTTGAAAGTTTGGTATTAATAAGCTTTTAGCCATAATAAAAGGACTGCCAAGTGTGGTTTTACCACTGCTCCTACCCATACACCATAAAACATACGGAGTATTCCAACTTTCCATTAGCACATATTTTTGATAATCCAAAAGCTCTAGCCCCATGAAACGCTCAATAAATTTTACAGGGTTCTTACGTCCCCATTGAATAATCTCGGCTAACTTTAAATATCCGTCCAGCTTTCTTTGAGAGATATTATTGTTACTCATTAAATATCACTCTCCGTCTTGCTGTATATCAATAATTCTTTCTTTATTAGCCTGTTCTCTTCTTCTAGTTTCACTACTTTGCTGTCTAGTTTTTGAATTATTTCTCTTTGCTCTAAAATCATATTAGTATAATCATTTTCATCGAATTGCAACTGTTTCATAATGCTTTCATTGCTAATATCGGCAACCTGACTCATGCCTCGTGCAGTTTCAATGTCAAAGAGATTCAGTTCTCCTTCTTCAATGCCTTTCTCCTGAAGAGCTTTTATTATTCCAGTTAAAGTTCCAGCACCTTTGCTCTTTTGATTATTATGCTTTACCGATATGCCGTTTTCCTCAGCAAGTTTAATTAATGATGCCAAAATGTTCTTTTTAGAATCAATTAGTGATTTAATACCGCCTGAGTTTGAAGCTAATTTATCTAAGTCGTTTGTAATGTTAGTTATCGCTTGATTGATTTTATCAACTTGATTAAACCCTTTTACAATTTCAATGGAAGCCTGTAGCTTGAATCCATCTTCCAATGTGCTTTCATCTAAGAAATCAATAAGTCTGTTATACAGTTGATTTCTGTCTCTTGGATTCTCGTATTCAAATGGATCGTACCCTAAGAGTTTAATTACATCGTCTCTATCTCTGGTATTTATTACGATAGGAGTCTCGTTTTCAATTACTTCTAGGTTGCTTTTGGTACTACTTTTGATTTCATTTTTACTGTTTGTGCTCATTGTCGATTTGAATACGCTATCTCTCCAACCAGTTTCTTTAAATTGAGGGAGCGAATTAGCCATCGACATATATCTGCCTATCGTATCCATTTTGCTTTCAACAGCACTTTCCCAACATTCAATATCAAACATGATGTCAAATTGACGAAGAATAGAATAGACAGTTTCCATATCATCGTAATCGACCATATCTTTAAGGCACGATTTACAAAGTGGTATTTTTTTTGTGTTTGCATACATTTTGTTTGAAGTGTTATAGTAGTTGGTATTTTTTTCTTTATTTTTATTACAACTAATACAGGTTATATATTCTTTCTTGATGGTTTTTGTCATTTAATCAACTCCTTTTACTCATAGTTCCGAAACTAAAAAGAGGACTCTCGAAATAGAGAATCCTCATCAAATAAAACATACATTTTACATATTTAAATTATAATTTATTATTTAATTATCTCTATTGAAGACTCCGAAAAGGAATCCTCTAACAAACAACTAAATCTAATTAAATCTCATGGTCGAACATGCCATATTTCTTAGCTGTTTCGAAGTCAATAAACCAATCCAAATTTTTCTTGCGTTGCTTCTTCAATTTCTTCATTGGAATTTTCGTTTTAGATACAATAAATTCATCTAATCTGTCTTGTAATTTACTATAATGGTTAACAATATTCTTCATCTCGGCAAGTGTTTGAACGTCCATTCCAGCACGTAATTCGTGATAAAGTAGGTGAGCATGACGATTCATGAACTTCACATGACCGCTGAGATACAAAATTAATCCCATGCTCATGCCAATTCCGCCCTCAAGATAAGTGTGAATAGGTGTTTTGGAAGTTTCCATTGCTGCCTGAATTGCACTGCCATGATAAGCTTCTCCGCCCGGAGAATTCACGTAAATTTTGATGGGGATTTTTTCGTCATCCTGTAAGCCCTCATCTTCACGATTAAACAAATGAATAAGTGGAACTACTTTTTCTACGGTGTCTTGGTCGATTGAATCATTCAGATAAATTGTTCTCGCTTCAACACTTTCCATTTCAAGCATACGCTCAATTTCCATTAGTGTTTCTTCATCAAGCTCTAACTTCTGTAGCTCAACGACTTCTTTTTCAATAGTCTCACTCATTCATATTTCCTCCCTTATCTCAATGTTGCTTATTTGTTTTCTCTATCCTTAATATTCAAATCCATCTTATAAATTTTCTTCTCAACTCGACTTCTCAAATCCTCGCTTTTAATCATCCACATCACATAAATCATCAATGGTATGTCTCTAATTACATTAACTAAGCTCTTTAGTTTCTCGAATAAGTTTTGCAATCTTATCGTACTCCTCATCCGAAATATCCTCGATTTCTTCTTCAGCTTCCGATTCACTATTAATATCAGCTTCACGTTCAGCATGGTAAGCAAGAATCTCTTCATCTGTAAATTCAACCAGCTCATTCATTAATTTAGCAGCTTTCCGAGTTCCTGTTTGAATTCCGTCCTCGAAGCCGAGCGTATATTGATCTTCAATGATTTCATCTTTAATCTCTAAAGCTACATGAAGCACATGACGTAATGCTGACTCCCAATGAACATCTTCATCGCACATTTGCTTAAACTCTAATACGAGATCACAAGCTAAACATTTTTCTTCTTCACTCAGTTCATTGTCTTTACTCATTTTGTAACCTCCTTATACTCGATTATTCTTATAATTTATTATTTATCAAACATAATAAATTGCATTCAATCTGTCTTGCGAATACTCAAACAACTGGAATCGCTTCATACTACCAATAAATCCATTATCGTCATGCCAACCATCAGTCTTAGCTCCTGTAGACAGTGAGCGAATCACAATGCCAAAATCATCTTTAGTTACTTCGTGGTGTATGTGTCCACTATGAATTTCTACAATCTTAGCATTTGCAATGTCTTTGCCGAACTCAGATAAGAAGTTTTTACCTAGTCGATTCGATCCTTTATCTCCATGCGAGAAGCCTAAGAATAAATCATTCCATACAAAACCTTTACGTTGCTTCATAGCTGTATCAAACTTTGCTTGTGGGAATTTAGCTTCTAACATCTTCACAAAGCCATATCCAATTCCTTGATCGTGATTGCCATTTGAGAACACTACATTAGTATTCTTACTATTATCTAATGCGTGGAAAATTAAGTTAGAATAGAATGAATCAGCGTCTGCCCATGCTTGCTCCGTATTAACTTGCTCAATCATTGTTCCACTAGTTGTCTTACCTGTGAATCCATCATTGTGTAATAAATCCTGTCCGACAACAAACAATATCGTATCCCATTTGCGAGATTTAATCTTAGTTAGGACTTTGTCATATGTGCTATTGTAGTAATTTAAATCAGCAATCCCGAAGTGCATATCGAATAGTGGAATTTCTAATAAATTAGTATCAGCACTTGTAGGCTGTACAACTGTAATCGGTTTAACTTCTTGTTTAATTTTCTCAAGCAGTTTTTCCATATTGAAGCCATTGCCTTTAGGCTTAACAGTAATCTTACTAGAATATAAAGTTTGAACACCTTGCTCAATACTGTTTACATTCCAAATGTTGTTACGTGCATTAACTAATTCCCAATCATCTGTATCAAATCCATGAGCTTTAAGTAGGTAATTAACATCTTTAGATTGTTCGGTGGACATTGAGATTAACTTATCAGATTTGTKACTTCCATCATTAAGAATTTCAGTTGTTTCTTTGTACTTAATTAATGTATCAGGATTTGACATCTCTTCAGACTCTTTATTCTCATGTAGCAATTTCCATCCACTAGCATATTTACGTAGTGACTCAGCCGAATGCTCAAATCCAAGATTTTCTTTAATGTCTAACCAATCCATGTTGTGCAGCTTGTTTAATTTATCAACACTAACTCTGACTAATTGACTGAATGGAGTTTCACCTTGTTGTCGCTCAAAATTGTATTCAGTCATCTAATCACTCTCCAATTGGTTCAATTTCATTTTCTTCTTTAATGCTAACCGTAATATTCTTACCTGCATATTCATGAAGAATTTCTAGGAAGTTGTATGTTTTCTCTGAGTCCTTTGTTACTTCTGTGATTTCCATTGAATCTAAATTAAAACTACCTTTAAGTTGTGTGCTTAGAACTCGTTTTGCCATATATAATCATTCTCCTTTTATCCTTAATCTCATCATCATTTTGGGTGAGGGAATATGATGAACCCTGTATATGTATAGAATCAAGCAAAGGTTGCGATCCTTTAAGCTATCATCTTATAAAACTGTAGTTTTAATTATAATTTACTATTTACATTTCATCTACTTTGGCAGCAATTTTACTACGATATACGTGCTTCAACTCGACTTGTCCGAAGTAGTCTAATCCTCTGAATACTTCACTTAAACGTCTCATCCCGTTATTCTTACCTTCAAATGAATGATGGTCTAGCTGCTGGTCAAAGTCTCCTTCTACAATAAACTTACTGTCTTCAGAGATTCGGCTTGCTGCTAATTTCATAAGTGGAATATCCATATTCTGACCCTCTACAGCAATTACAATAGCATTCATTCCAGTAGTATCATAGCCACGTAAATCAGAAAGGGGTAGGACAATTAAATCACCAGTAGTCATCATTGCTTCAACTTCATTGTAGTCACCAAATTTAGAAGCTAGGATATGACCGATACTTACTTGCATAAGCTTCTCTTTTAATGATCCTTTGTACAGCCCCAAGACTGCTGCTCCCTTGGTCGGTAAGGAATTTGCGAATACAATCAATTTACTGTACTTGCCTTTTTCAATTTGTTGCATTGCATAAGTTAGTGCTAATAGTGTTTTAGCTGTACCTGCCTTACCATGTAGAAGCGTAAACTGATTACTGTTTAATGAATCAATTGCACACGATTGATATAAATCTCTAGCTGTGAACTTGCCCATTTTAAATGAGTTAATGCTCTTTGATTTAACAGTAATGTGGAACTGACCATCCCATTTTAAGGCGTCAATTTCTTCACCAGTCACATCATCCAAAATAACTAGATATTCATTGACATTAAGGTCAAACTTGTTGTTTCCTAAGTCATTTGTATAGAAATCAGTGTATTCTTTAGGTAACATATGAACTTCTTTGTATCCTGTATAGTGCTCCTCGTTTTCAACATCCATAGTAGCAATGTCAATAAACTCAACCCCATACTCAATAGCTTTTTCTGCAAGTAGTCCATCAAAAGTAATAATCGGGCTGCCTGTTACGATACAGTATTTGAGAATCTGATTGTCGATGTATGAGTTTGAAAAGTCATTATTTAAGTCCCACATGTAATCTTTATTGTCAAAATAAATTTTATCTAGCTTTCTTAATCGTCTACGTTTTTCTCTAGCTTCCCATGATGTTTGTCCATACTTATCAGGGTTGTTTTCCATCTTTTCTAATTCACGAATAATCATAGATGGAATAGCTAGTGGGAAACGATCAGCAATTGCTTCTACGTTAACCTTTAGAATAATGTTGGTGTCTAGCACATATCGTTTCTCATTCGTCTGTGTAGTCATAAGCATCCCCATGATAAAGTTACGGATAGGGGAGAGTAGGTGTCCTACCCGTAACAGTTATTTTCCTCTCTGATTAACCTTCTACTTGAACTTCAGCTAAATCACGTTTAAACACCGAGTTAACTTTGAATTTCACCGCATAATGCTCAGGCTTAATAACTTTTTCACCAGTTTTAGGATTGCTATGCTCTCGTTCTGGGACTACATCAACCTTCAATGTTCCAATATCACCAAGCTTAACTCCTGCTTTTTGCTCAAATACTACTGTCTCAACTACACCGAATATAATATCCAATACTTCTGAAGCCTTTACTTGTGTTGTATCTAATCCTTCTGCTACCAATTTTACGAAATCCTTTTTAGTTAATACTGTTGTCATGTTAAATCAATCTCCTTTTTCTCTGTTTTCTCGTGCGTATTTTAAGGAAAATACAGCAAAACCTTTAGTTTTCATTGCTTTTTCTTGCATTTTAATGTAATATTATCTTATAATTTATTATTTTGGGAGGTTTTGACGCTCCCAAACTATTCTGTTTAGTTGTAATTTGAATCACTGGTGTCAATTAATCCAAAATCAGATTTTTCATCAACGCTCAAATCCACAAAGTTTGTATATCTTGCTGGTACTGAAACTCTTTCACCACTAACAGTTTTCCATCTAACCCCTTTGTTCATTTCTAATTCATCATTCTTTGAAAGGACTTCTAAGTCATGCTGACCATTTTGTTCAGGCATTTTACTTAAGTAGTAACCAATTCGATCAAGTGTTGTTATTGTAGTTGGCTTGTTCCAAGTTTCCCGTAAGTATCCTTCAACTGTCATGCTTCTACCGTCAAAAATAAGTTCTGACTCTAACACTTTGTTAACTTCAATTAGTCGCACTGATGGTTCTATGTTATCTGGAAGAAGAAAAGACTTCCCATTCGTGAATTTTAATTTCATATAATAACTCCCTCTAATATAGTTCGTGTCCTTGGACACCTATTTGTCTATGTTTTCCGCCCAAACTACTTTTTACATTTTTTGCACTGACTGTGATAACCATCTTGTGAGCCATTATTTAAACTGTAGAACTCATCTGTAGCAGGCAAGTTACCTTTACACTTACTACACCTTTTACTCTTTAATCCTAGTCCGTGAAGGTAGTGAGTCTTACGCCAATTCCACAGATTTTGCTTGATAATCTGATTACATATTGTATTAAATTTCTTTTTTATATGAGTGTAAGACCCCAACCCTAATTCATTTGCCATTTCCCTCACTGTAAACCCATGCTCATACAATCCAATCAGTTTCAACTGTTCTGGTGAGAAGTCGCAATCTACAATTGTTTGATCCAATGAGATGTAAGTTAGAATTATCTCTTCGTTCATTGATTGTATTTCACCAGCTTCATTAAAGAAGTTGTTATTGTCTGAGTATAAATAGTTATCGTATTTGTATCTGTATTGAATAAGTAGTTTCACTACGTTAATGTCTGAAAGAGTAAAGTCTTTAAAGAATAAGCTGTTGCTACTATCGTCTACTCTAATTTTCATTCCTGCCAAATCCATTCCCCCGATACTCTATCTCTGTTATGCAGTCCTCCTTTCGAGGTTGCAATATGGTGTAATTGAACTTATGTATGATTTATCTCATTTTCCAAATAAGTCCTTACACTACTTTATATATACGTTTTTTTAAGATTTATCAACTAAAATATGAAAATATTTTAATTTATTTTATAATTTATTATTTTATTGATAAATCCCAAAGTTTGGTATATAGTATAGAGTGTAGATGTTTATCCCAGTGTGGGTATCATCTTGATCATGCTAATTTAAATAATAAATTATAATTAAAAGGAGAATACAAATGACGAAAACTTTTGAAATGGAACTCATCATCACAAAGCAAGTGTACTATGACGAGGGTAGACGATTTGGTATCTACGGTTGCGATACAGTAGAATACAATCGAGAAGTCGAGAAAAATAAGTATGGTAACTTTTCGATTCAAGGGAATACACGTAGATTAGCAGAAGGGGAGAAGTATACGATTAAGTTTGAAGGTACGTATTCCCATGCTAAATACGGCAACTTCTATAAGATTCTTAAAGTACAAGAAGAAAAACTGGATACACAAGATGCACAGGATAAGTTTCTCCGTGAAATATTAAGTGATGCACATTTCAAGTCATTGAAAAACGCTTATCCAAAAGAGAAACTTGTTGATTTCATTCTTGCTGGCAACATAGATATTAAGAAGACTAAAGGAATCAAAGCGAAAGCATTAATAAGAATAAAGGAGAAAATTCAAGAGAATATGCAATTGGCTGTACTGATTGCTAAATTAAGTGACTTGAGTATTTCCTCCACAAAGCTATACAAGATACTTGACCATTTTGGAAATCCTGATCTGGCATTGAGAGCTATTGATGAAAACATTTATTCGTTGTGTGATATTAAATCACTAGGATTCAAGACTGTGGATGCGATTGCAATGCACAGAGGAGACGACCCAAATAATGAGCAACGCATTCATGCTTGTCTTAAATACACGTTAAATGAAGACGCGAATGATGGTCATACTTGGTCAATCCGTGAGCACCTGTTAGCAACGTGTAGCGATTTACTAAATATGCCTATGAGTAAGATTGATTTAATCCTAGCAGACATGAAAAAGAGTATTATATATCAGAGTGGAAACGCTGTATCGTTAGCATCAATTCGCTCCAAAGAAATATCAGTCCTTGAAGAATTAATCCGTATTCGTGACAGTTATACTCCACCAAACTTACAGAACATTGAATTCAACATTAGAAAGACTGAAGCTGAACAAGGTTACGCATTCACTAATGAACAGTTCAAAGCAATTGTAGAAGGCTCTCAGCATGGTGTTATGATACTCAATGGAGTTGCTGGTAGTGGTAAGTCTGCAAGTGTTAAAGGTTTGATTGATTCATTAGATGGTGTCAGCTATATGACATGTGCATTATCAGGTAAAGCAGTAAATGTATTGGCTCAACGTGGAATTGAAGCATCAACTATTCACCGTATGTTAAAAATGAAAGACGGTCAGTTTGTACATGGGGAGGAGAACCCCCTTCCGTATCAAGTAGTTGTAGTTGATGAAGTATCTATGATTAATATCCCTCTTATGCTTAGTGTGCTAAAGGCTGTTGCGAATGGAACTAAACTAATCATTGTAGGGGATAGTGGTCAGCTTCCTGCAATTGGATATGGTGATGTATTACGTGATTTATTATCCACTGACTTTTTTGCTAAGTTTGAATTGACACAAGTTCATCGTCAAGCTGCTAAATCAGGTATCCTAAGTTTAGCTAACAGTATCCGTATTGGTGAACAAGTATTCCCCTACAACTCAAGTGGAAAAGAAACCTTTGGTGAATTACAAGATCAGACAGTGATTAGCTATGCGAACAAGGATAGCATTGTATCTGACTTGTTGAATATTGCACTAGCTTATAAGGAGCGTATCAAGTCTCCAGAGGATATGTATGACTTCCAAGTGATCGTTGCAAATAAATCAAGAGGAGATTTGAGTGTGAAGAATCTTAATTATCATCTTCAAGGAATCTTCAACGATATGTCTAAACCATTCTTAAATCGTAACGGATATGAGTTTAGAGAAGGTGATAAGATAATCACACAAGGAAATGCCTACAATGTGTTGAAATTTGATTCCATTGAACATCACGATGAAATGATGGAAGATTACAGAATGAACGGAAACAGTAGCTTAAATAGTGAGGAAGATGAATCTGAAGATATGTTTGCTTCTTATCGTTTTGATTTCTTCAATGGTACATTAGGATATATTGATACGATTCAAACTGAGAACAAGCGTGTATTCATACGCCTTGATGGACATGAGGGTGTCATTCCATTATTGGAATCAGAGTTGGATAAGATTGATATGGCATATGCAGCTACTGTTCATAAGCTACAAGGTTCATCCATTAAGAATGTTATTTTCGCCTTGGATTTCGCTGCTTATAAGTTGCTATCTAAACAGCTGGTATATACAGCTTTGACACGTACATCGTCTAAAGGGGTAGCATTAGTGGAGAACAATGCTCTGTTTCAAGCCATCAAGAATGATAGTAGTCAATCAAGACGGACGTTCCTACAGGAATTAATCAAATTAAAAATGATTAAATAGTAAATTATAATATAATGAAAGTTGGAATATGCCATATGACCGAAAGAAGATACGAAAGACCAGTAGCAATACCCAATGAAATATTTGGAGATATGCGTAGTTGGCTTGAGGTAGGGGAGTTAAAATCTCCCCATCACCAAGAGTTTATTTATTGTTTCTATTGGATGATTGCTTACTTGTGGAATTATGCTAAGTATGGAGAACATGGATTTACACTAGCTGATATTAAGAAACTGTTAGGATACAATCCAAATGAAAAAAGATTGAATTATATTATTAAGAAGAATGGACTGTTAGATCAGAAAGGTTATTCTTCCAGTGTAAATGATTATCCTATACTATGGCACATGAATGAAGATAAGCAAATGAGTTATACGATGTTGTCTGATTATGACAAGGAAGATAGAGAACGATTGAATACATTTAAGTCACTGAATGTAATTGTGAAAGCTCCGTTGAAGTCAATTGGGAATGAGAATGAGGATGGACTATTCTGGAATGCAGCTAATTCACATTTGATGAGAGGTGAGATAATTGTTGCCTGTACAGTTGATGGTAAGATGAATTGTTCAGCAGTATATATGTATGGATTGTTATTGATGATGAATGAGAAGAATAAACACTTTCATGGAGAAGAGAAATTTCAATGTGCCAATAAGACGTTGATTGGATTGACTGGTTGGGATAGACGGAAGATTAATGAAACTGTAGGATTCTTAGTTGATATCGAATTAATTAAGAAGGAACAAGCTGTGAAGAAAAAAGGTGAAATCAATTGGTATTCCATTGTTTAGATGAGATGTGAGGAATTATATATAGGACTTTAGGGTAGGTACAAAATAGTAACCTTTTAAACAGGTTACGTTTTAGTACATCTATAATAAATGATTTATAATATATAATATATATAATTAATATATAGATTTATTATAAGATGACGAAAACGTAACCTGTTAGGAATTTTTATTATTTGATGAATGAGAATTGGGGTGTCTGTATAGGCATCCTTTTTATTTTAACTGAAATATATCCCCCTCCCATGTAGCTGAATTGTAGATGATTAGATGGGAGGATAGTGGATTAAATTAGCCGATAAAAGTGACACGTCATATTTAATACAAATTCAGCTCTGTGAGCTGTCTTAATTTTTAAATTTTCGATTTACATAAATATACGGATAACATATTTTGAAACTGTATAGAGAACGCTACGATACTTTAAATTGATTCTGAGAGGTCAGGTAAGGTGTAGATGGAAAATTAGTATGGATTTATGATTTGATTATGACTTCAAGACGGTGTGAAATAATCAAATAAAAGTCACATGCTCTAATTAATACGATATTTAATCCTGAGGACGTTGTAGTTTCTAAATTTGAAGAATGAGCATTTATATGGAAATGATAAAACGATCAACTTTAGCTATGCTCTCGAATTGAATAGGCATATGTGAGAGGGTAACTGAATGTGTGGAGATGGAATTACAAATAATAAATAAATTATAATAGTTAGTTGATAAAAATTGATTATCTGTATATAGATAGTAGTGAGGAGGAATATTCTTCCTTTTACGAATATAGAGAAATTAAGGGGAAATGACAAATGGAATTATTCACAATTGAAGATGGAGTATTAATTATTAACAGGAAATGTATTAGCTGCAAGGAATCCTTTGTGTCAAATCAACATCATATTCATTATTGCTCAGATGAGTGCAAGGAGAAATTAAAATATACATGTGAATGTAGAATGTGTGAAGTGGAATTCCGATATAATCATGACAGAGTATATTGTTCAGACAATTGTAAAAGGACTAGATGTATTAGATGTGAAGAAGTATTTGTATTCAGAAGTAGTCCAAATGAGAAGTATTGTAGTGCTGAATGTAAGAAGATTCATCTTACAAAGAAGTGTAGGTATTGTGACGATGATTTTGTTTCTATTACAGGATCAGACTTCTGCTCAAATGATTGTAAGAGAGGATACGCTAAAATAGGCAAGAAGGCAGCATTGTGTAAAAACTGCAAGAAGATTATTACATTTGCAAAGGATTATTGGTCTCCCATTTATTGTGATGATGAATGTCGGATTGAACATGTTGCTGGAATCCATAAGCAAAAACTCAAGAAGAAGAAGCCAAAGGAATCAGACGTAGAGGATATTGTATCATTCCGTGTAGAATCATTATTGTCACGTAAGAGGGATTTCATTGTCAATATGAGAACAGGATTGAATTACAGTTTGATTGATAGTTTCAATGATACTCACAGGGAGAGAATATTAGAGCGAGATGAATATAGCTGCTTCATATGTGAACAGGATCATGGATTAGAAGTCCATCATATACTGCCTAGGGGATTAGGCGGAGACAATAGTGATGACAACTTAGTTGCATTGTGCATCAAGTGTCATAGAGCTGTTGAGACTGGTGATGTGAATCATGCTGTCAGGAAATGCGTGGAGAGAGCCAAGAGGAATTTTGGAATCATCAAGGAGAAGCATGAGATTAAAATGAATCAAAATGAGTTTGCTAATTTATTGGGATATGAGCTAAGTAAGATATTTGACCATTTGAAGAATGATGAACCACAGGAAGAAGCAATGGCATTTGTGGATGACTTAATGGATACAGTAGAGGCATGGAAGTTAACTAGATGATTAAATTAATTAATTATAATATAAAAAGTAAGCAAGAGTGTTATTTTATTATGCACTCTTTTTGTTTTGTAAATGATTAGATGATTGATCCAATTTGAAGATGAGGTTAGGTTCAGTTTGCACCTAAGCATAATCAGGGTGACTGAAGTATGGAATATTAGAATATATGAGCTGATTAGGGTGACAATTTGATGCTGATTTGGTGGGATTGAAATATGGACTCGAAGCTAAATTAGACGCGATGTGAATGAAAATTGATGTCGAGTAGGATTGATGTGAGAAGGATAAAAGTGTGAAAATTGATGCTGGAAGAATGGAAATATGATAGGAAAATTGGGGATTGATACGATGTGATGATTGAGTTGGAATGTGTGATGTGACTAGGGAGATGATAGGTGAGTATGCTGCGTGTCGGATGGATATAGGAAAATTGGGAGTTGAGTGGGGATAAATTGGATGAAATGGGATGAATGAGATGAAAATGTGAAAATTGAGGGTGATGAAATAGTGGGAAAACATAGGGTTGACTCGGACTGATTCGAGTGGGATTTCGAGAGGGGAAATTGAGGAAAAGGGGTGAATAGAAGAGATGAGTAGGACTATTGGATTATATGGATGAGATGAGACAAGATGAGATGAAAAAATAATATTATTTGAGGATAATTATATTGAGAGAGTGAAAATTAAACAGAGTGTATGGATAGACTAGGTAGGGATTTATTTCACCATGCTGCAACCTATATATCTGAAATCATCCCCCCGTCATCCACTATTCAACCTATTCATTTACCCTTGATTTCCCTACGTTTCCAACAGTATTATAATATTCATTATGATACCATACACTCATTAAACTTGATTTACATCAACTATTCATCTAATTTTATCAATCAATCATCAAATAAAGTTTCTCTTTTATCGTGTGATCCATCTATCTAATCTAATCAACCATCAATCTATAATTGTGCAGCTTTTTCACACAATTTAATTTTCATACTATACCACTATATCTATATGTATCTGTTCTATTCGATATATAACAGGTAACTCATGTGTCAGCACTTATGTGAAGTTAGCTTCATGTCACATCATATAGTTTTCAATACTACATGTATAATGTATGTCATACAGTATTATATAATTGTTTAATCTAATTAAACTTTTCATAATTATTTATATATGCAACTTACAATTATTATAATATTGTCCACAACTTATCCACAATTATATCATTCACATTTCAATCACATTCATTTTCATTCACCTCATGATAAGCACCTATATTCCATCTATATTCCATCATCATCTATTCACTATCTATCCATCTGGTTACATCTGATCCATTACTTATACACAATTCACACAACTCATACAACTCATACAACTTACGTATAATAGCACACTTATCATATTCATTATATATAATGCTTGCATATTGCAATTGTTATTTCATATCATCTAATCATATATAATCATTTCAACGTAACTACAATTACTCTACAATGTTATCACTCATCTGGTTATATCTAATCATCTCATATCTAATCAATTATAATAATATCATCATATCATATAGTATCAATAACTACATGTGCAGCCGTTCACCTTATACATGATAATTCTATCTGATCCATTACTATCCATTCATATCTAATCATACACATCATACGACTCATACAATTTACATGTCATACAATGTCATACACACATCATATCAGCACACAAACAAAAAGCATATCAGACAATCATATCTGATACGCTCATTCATTACTAATATTTAGTTGTTAGTCCAACCAATTCCCAACCATCATCATCAAATGTCCCAATCAATTTATTACCATGATGCAACTCATTCACATAGTCTGATCCAATCCATTCAACCATGTCATCATGACTAACATATATTACATTCTCAGTATCAGCATTTCCATCTAATAAGAATGTACCATCTTCATTCGTATACATGTAATACAATTCAATCTGGTTATGTTCTAATCCTTTGCTATGGTCATTATCATTCTTATCATTCACATTGTCATATCCGAATACAAACAAACAGCACACCACTAACATTAATCCTATAATATACTTTTTCATTATTAACCATTCCTTTTCATTTATAGTTTAGTCATTCATATACATTAATTAAATACTTCATCCATCAACCAATACAATATATATAGAATAGCTTTCATTCTCATTAATCAATCCATCATCCCAATAGATATCATAATCAATCTTTACACAATCCGTTTTCTTTTCTATCTTATCCTTTTCAACGTGTCCATAAGTCTTCATAATTTCTTCAATTGTATCTGATAACGCATACTTTCCACGTCTGGTATGATCAAGGTATTCTATACTGTTCACATCTTGTTTAGTTTTGCTGACTATAATCATACGGTTACAAGATCACGCAAGATTATTTTATTTTTCAACTGTTCTTTTCTCAATAAATAATTATTATAGTCTTGTCTGATTTCATTATTTAAGATTAAATCGTAGTTATCAATAATATTCCTTTTCACTGTATCAAAGTAAAAACGAAAGTCTTTTGATTGCTTATTGTTCCATTGGCTAACATATTCTGGCATGATATAACCTTCATTATGGAATATTAATTCATCTGTTTTATTTTCAGCTTTTTCATTAATACGCTTAATAATTCCGAAAGTGTTTAACTCTTCATTTGTCCATTTCATAATTTATCAATCCTTTTCATATAATTTATTTTTATGTAATTCTATATAATACCAATCAACCGACGTAAGCCAACTTAATACAATATCCAATAAAGCAAAATGTTATTCCTACAATCCATTTCATTTCATTCCATTCTTTCATCATTCTATCCTTCATTGTCATTCCAATTCACTCCTCAAATTGTTGTAATTGTATCAAAATTTCACACAATTGTTCTGCTGCAAAATGGCTATCTAAAATTTTAACTCAATGGAAAGGGGAAAGATGGCTCACAATTTCCCCAATGCTATCAATTAAAATTTATTAATTAGAATCCTAATTCACGCTTTAATTCGTCAATATCCTCACTCAATACATTCTCAATATATTTAGCCGTCAATCTTTCTATATTTCCGTATCCATCAAGCATATGGTACTCATTTGTATTACTTGCGTTTGATAAGAAATATTTCACTCTTGTATGTCCGTCTCCATTTTCGATCATATGCTTTACCATTTCATCAATATCATCATCATGAACAATATCATGTTGAATATCTAATTCACTGAATACATTCATAGCTACAGATGCAATTTTGTCTGTATCGTATTCATTACTTTGTAGTAGCTGAAACAATTCAACCACATCACTATTCTTTTCAATAATTTCAACTAATTCATTTAACTTTTCAATATCAGCACTTTCACTAATTGTCATCGGAAAATCAAATTCATAATCATGGATAGCGAATTCCTCATATTGAGCATTTAAGCCGATCACTTCAGCAACTTCATTCATATCTACAGGGAATGTGAACCATTCACCCTGAAGAATTCCTTCATTGTATTTACCTAGGTTTGCAATGTAAAGTTGGTTTGTCATTTTGTTTTCCTCCAATTAGTTTATAGTTTATTCATTTGAAGAGTTTTAAAATATTCATTTTATTCTGGTATGTATGACGTTCCCAGAAGTGAAGAAGGGGAACGTCGCGACTTGTTTAATACTCTAATTTCAATACTGTTTTTATTTGTAGTTTCCTTGTAATACAATCTTTTGATATATAACTAATTCCATAAAATTATTTTCTTCTTTCTTTTCATTATAAAACTTAAGACCATCTTCAATAGTATCAAATTCAACTTTAATTAATTCGTTATTGTTTTTATATTCTACAAATATTTTCATTTTTACACTCCTTTAGATTGAGATAGATTGATCTTCATTTGGTTCAATTTCTAATATATGCAATTCGTCTAATTCATAATCAAACTCTTGAGCAACTTCATTAACTCGCTTTTCAGCTAAATCTACACTAGTATAAATTCCTAAAATTTCACCGTTTTCATTTTCACTTGAGTACACAACTAGGAATAAATTTTTCATTTTGTTTATTCTCCTTTTCGCTTTTCAGCGTTCTTATTTTTTATTTTTTTATTAATGTAAAAGATGTATTTTATAAGATAATTTTAATTTCAAACGAATCAAAGCTTTTTAGTTCATTGATTACACTTGACATAGACTTATTAGTATTTTCGTTAATCCATTTCACAATATGTTTCCATTGTTTATCGTTTGCGTTACTTTCTATTTTTAACATTCCTTCATTCACTTGAATAAATCTAATTTCCATTTTCTTTTCCTCCATTAAAATAGTATTTTTATTATGTAATGCAACCGATACACTTTTGGAGTGTATCACGCTCAAAGCTTAATGCCTTTTTATAGTCGCTTTGACGACTTTTAAAATTTATAACCTATTGCACTGTCCATAGCGTTTAACGTGTCAAAACGTTCTGCCAACTCTTTGTCGATCGCTTCAATTAATGAAGTATCATTAGTTAAAAATTTTAGCTCTTTCAATTCTTTACCAAACATTTCTTTAATATTTACTTTTCTCATTTTCATTTCTCCTTTTTGTTTAAAATTTATTTACTTATTAATACTCTTCATTTTCAATCGCTTGTTTTGCTTCATGTTCCGTTTCATAACTATAAACGCTTGCCATAACTCCTTTATGTTCTTTAATGAAGAATTGCAATTCCTCTTCATCCAGAATTATATAGCGTGTTCTCACTTGATCTTTAGGAAACCATTCTTTTTCAATTTCCTTTGCTTCATTTTCGTTAATGTACATATGGTCAAAGATTTCGTAAACTTTAATTGCTTTTAAGTTTTCCATCTGATCCACTCCGTTTCTTTTAGTCTCATCAGCTAACACACAATGTTAGGACGGCTTTGCAGCCGTTTCGACTTTGTTTAATTTTCACCATAAGTTGTTACAGTTTCCACTCTATAAAAATCCCAATGACCTAAAACACTGTTTAAATAATTTCTAGCTTCTGACTTGGATTGTGCATTAACTGCATGTACTCCAGTATCAGTGTGAATATGGTATTTTTTAAAGTTGCCTTCAATAAGCTCATTTAATTTAATTGTGTTATTTGCCTGTTCGATAGTTGTCATTTTAATTCCTCCAAGGTTTGATTTAGTTTAATATAACCTAACTGAATAATTTTTCAACTTGGTACGCTCTTATCATTTTCATGATCGTTATGGCGAATACTTAACCGTTAAAGAATTATTCAGTTAGGTTATTTCCTTTTTTGCTTATACTTTATTATATGCTATCCGTTTATAAAATACAACAACTTTGTATTATAATTTATTAAATAATTTTAATTTAATTTTATAATACTTTTAATTCCATTAAACCATTACAACTTTTCTATCGTACTTTTCAAGCTGATCCAATTCATACGATACATTCTTATTATGTTCTTTTACTTTTGCTTTTTCATCCTTGCTTAAATTTCTCATGTCCATAAATGAATTCATCAACATTCTTTTCTGGTGCTTTACATTGGTTATAGTTAACATTTCATATTCCTTCTTTCTCTGTTTGATTGTCTATAGTTCATTATATGCGATATGTTCAACCTTGTGATTATAATTTACTAATTCATTTGTAGCCTTTATTATGATTCGTTGTACCATTAACCAGATCAGCACGAAAAGAGTCATACAATAAACGCTATATAATAGGAAGAAACTCAAATTATACACTCAGATAAGCACACGCAAAGCCTATTGTATCAATGGTTTAAACCATAATTACATGGTGCATATACTGATCCATTAAAAAGCTTCTTTTATTGTCATATAGAACAGAAAAGAAATAAAAAGTCTTTCCCTTCTTGATAATTTATATTTTACTTCTAAATAAAGAGAAAAACTAGAAGTCGATATAACAGCGATCCAAAATTAGAGCTGAAAGTTTTGGAGCCACGCACGCACCGAGCCACGCACACGCAACTCTAATAGGGCATTTCTCAAACGAGCCATAACAGTAATGACTTTTTCAAGCGGGATGTTTTAGAAAGAAATCGAGCTGAAGGGGTCACAGTGTATTGCCTCCAGCTCAATTAGAACAGCAGCATTATAAGTATATCCACTCAATTAATTATTTAATCACATCCAATCATAAAACTAATCATTGACTCATATTATACTTATAGTTTATTATTATATTAATCAATACATACCTACATACCTACATACACACACAAAGGGGACTACCATAGTGTCAGCAGCAGTATTACAATTCAACTCATACGTTACAAATTCACACATCAAGCAATCACATTTACACATCAGCAAAGCACCATCAGATTACATAAACACACCATTCACAAAGGAGTCATATGATATCCTCATCGACTTATTATCAAAGGAACATCCATTCAAGGCTGTCAGGTTAGCTACACAAATCAACAAAACAAACGGTTTTGATTTAATCCCATACAGTATCATTAAGAAGTGGAAGAGTATGATAGGTAAAGGGAGCACGATGAATCAATTGGAAAGAGGATATATGCAGTTACTTAAGGATAATAATTAATTATAAATTTATTTTAAAAAGTTCCGATTTTTGGTTGATAAAACTTGAAAATATGTATATATAAAGTAGTAGGGGGTTCTTTTTGTCTCCTAGAAAGCTGGTGTATATACATGTCGATTTAATAATATAAGAGTAAATTAATACTAAGCGAAGGAAGGTAAAAGAATAATGATAATTGAATCAACTGAAAGTAAATACTTTTTCTGTTACAGCAAGAAGCTATCCACGTTTCTAATTTTGAGAAATCATAAGTATATTACTAAAGCTATCCACCGAGACACAATGAAGTTGTTCCATTTATTCGAGATGAACGATGAATTAAAGAAAGACTTACAGGAGTTTAATGAAAATAGAGGGGTAAAACACACCTCAAATAAATCTAAATGAGGGGTAAACTACACCTCAAATTTCCTAATAGTAAGAAAAACGAGGGGTAATTTGCACCTCTTTTGTTATAGTTTACATTATATAAATTAAAAATATAAATTATAAACATAAAGCTTGAATTAAAAAAGCAAATATTAATCAGAACAATAAATTCATTTACTTAAAAAAGGAGAATATTATTTTGACAACTAAAGAAACAGTAATACCATTTATTCTATTTCCTAATTATCTAATTGAGGAAGATATGGAAACGCAGCTAACAGCAGATGAACTTTACCTTTATGCTTTATTGTATATGGAGAAAAGTATTACAAATGAAGTTAAAACAACAGTATCATTATTATCTGATATGGCTATGATTAAGTTTTACAGTAAGAAGGATAAGAATATTAAGGCAATATCTGATAGCTTGTTCTCATTGAAGACTAAAGGGATAATTCAAATTGTAAATTTTGATGGTGAAGAGCTAATTCTCTTTAAGTCCAATGAAAGTATCAGGATTTCATTTGTTAATTATGACTACAAGGGGTATACAACAGTTAAGCATTCAACTGTAAATAAATTTGACAATACTTTAGATTTTCTCATTTTTATTAATGTAGCTAAGTGGCATCACAAAGGATCATTCGATTGTAGCTATGCAAGATGGGCGAGAATATTAAATTGCACACCTAAAACAGCCATAAGCAGAATTAATAAAGCTGTAGAGAATCAAATTATATATAGAAACATCGGAAATTACATCAATGATGAAGAAGTTAGACAAAAAGTACAAGACATCAATTCCTATCGTGTAATTCCATTTGAGCAAGATGAAAAAACCATTCAAACATTGAAGTATGAGGAATCAGTAGCGAATATCAAATTCAGAAAACACATTCCTAAAGATGAGTCATTCGATGTTAGAAACATGTTCAATAAGAAAGACTATAGTGAAGCAATAGCTGAAGCAATTACAATTTTCTCAACTTATGAAGATGAACAGGGGTACAATATCTATCCTAATGAAGATGACTATTTCATTTACATTCAAACTAAAGCATCATTAGAATTCAGAAAGCCAACTAAACAAGAAGAAAAATTCATGCAGATAGCAACAAACAGAATTAAGCAACTGGAAAACAACAGTGGATTTGCTGATCCTTGGAGTATTGCAGAAATACGTTTTATTGAATTAGTTAACCATGCAGAATACGATAAGTTGGTTGAGACAGTAAAAATGAACAAAACACAGATTGTCTTGGATAACCAAAATGAAGATGTTAGCTTAATGTTTTAAGAAGAACAACTAGTCTTATAAATAAACTATAATTTAATAAAAATTATTCTTTACATCCTGTAAGCTTCCTGTATAATCATAGGTAGGCAACAGGATTTCTTATTATAAATAAATTATAATATTTAGTTATTTTATGTTTGACGAATGGATATAATAGATGGTAAGATGTTAATAAGAAAAGCAGAAACAAACGGCATCAGGTGTTTTAGCTGCATTAGATAAAAAGATGTTCACTCTCTTTGTAGGATATCTAATGTAGAGTAAAATATCTGATCAGAACGTACATAGATTAAGTCAGAATAAAAATACTAAATAAGTAAATTATAATACTTAAATCAGAAATGGAGTTGTTCGCATTGGCAGAATACAAAGAGTTATCATTAGTCAAACAGTCATTATTACGCCAGGTTGATTATCTTAAGGATCAAACTCATCTCAATGCAATGGTACGCTTAGAGCATTATTCAGACGATGACAATTATGATTTAGTCGTTTTACTATTCGCCAATGATGGAGCTTTAATTTCTGATGAGGTTACACATACATTCGATACTTGTCAGAAGGAAGAAGCAATCACAATGGGCAAGTCATTGTTACGCACCGTGAAAACGTGGCTACGAAATATGGATATTACAGTCACTAATAATCTGATTGAGGAGGAATTTTGATATGAAATTATTCGCCAAACTTGATTATTACTTTTTATCAGATGATCCAGAAGAAATTACAATGTCAGACAGATTCACATTTTACGGTACATACGGATTAGTATTCATCATGTGTCTGTATGTTGCAGCTAACATTTACTAATCACATGAATAAATTATAAGTATTAATCATAAAGTGTAACCATTCATTTCAATCCTCATATAATGTCATAAAGAATTTCATTATAGCAATCAAATGAGGAGATGAATAAATGAATTGGAAACACAGAATTAAAGTCATTTATAAAATGTATGGGAAACAGTTAATCAGAATTGTACTGTTAGGGGTAGCCCTCTTATCAGTCACAATCACATATTTATCTGATCCAGCGAGTGCATATTCAATGTGGGATATATCAGCAGCATTCGGAAATGTCTCTCACATACATCCACACGGTCATACAGGAGTAGATTTTGTGATTCCTGAAGGCACACCATTGAAGTCTGTAGTCGATGGAACAGTAGAAAGGGTACGTGATACAGGAGAAGTTGGATATGGCAAATCAGTACAAATTAGAACAGCAGATGGTCGATTAGTCATTTATGGTCATTTAAGCGATTGGAATGTGTCAGCAGGTGATAAAGTTAGAGTGGGAGATATCATAGCTGAAAGTGGTAATACTGGACGATCGACAGGCGCACATTTACATTTTGAAGTGCGACAAGGTGGGAAGAGTATTAATCCAATGCCGACTGTTATGGATGGAAGGGTTAATAAGCTGATTGAAGGTAGCGTGAATGTGGTTAGGGATAATAGTGGGAATAATATTGTTAGGGATAATTTGATTAAAACTAAAAGATAATAAATTATAATTAAAATGTTTGACAACGTAGTTAACGGTGGTATAATAAAGTTAAGAAAGCATACAATAAATTATAAGAAGAAAAGGGAGCGATACAAAATGAAAAGAATCATTAAAGACTCAAGAGAAGTGTTTGTTCATCGAAATGAAAAAGGAGATTATATTTATGGAACTTGGACAAAAAGCTCTGATCCGCTGGCAAGCATTAAGGATATTAAAAATCACGATGAAATTTGGGATAGCCCTCTATTTGTGAAAGAAGGAAAATTCATCTACAGTAATGGCGAGTATGTGAAAATTACCCAATAAAGATCTTACTTTATTTGTTAATATGATACGATCAGAATAAAAATTAAGGAGTGAATCACATGATTAAATCAGAATTTAATAAAGATGGAATAATTTACTGTAGAGGTGAAGAAGCGTATAAATACAGAGCTGGTGACAAGGTGATGATTGTGAAAGAATTAAATGAAAAGTTGGTTGAGGTAGTGGTTTTGGAAGGTGAAGGCGAAGGAATTACGATGCAAACTGATAAGTCATTGTTAAAACTTTAGGCAAAGATCACACATACTAAAGAAGGAGCTGAAATGGATATGACAAATACTGATCTAGTAGCAGACTTCATATCTAATGGTAATAAATACTGTGATGATTGCATGTCAGAAACTCTCAATATTAAACCAGACAGCAGGTAAATATTATTGTTAGAAAACTTGATAAGGAAAGTGGCTTTAAAAGAGAAACGCATCAATGTGAAAGTTGTTCTAAAGATAAAATTGTTACATTTAAAATCGGTTAAAATAGAACATGGAAAATTCAGATGCATCTTGTAATATTTTGTAATACAATAAGAGTGTCAAAAAAGCATAGGGGGAATGATAAATTCCATTCAAAGAGAGATTTTCCGATTACAAAAGAGGTGAGTTATGTATAGTAGCCCAAGAAGAAGAGAAACCAGTATAGACAATGGATTAATCTATCCATTTATTTACAAAGTTATAAAAGTGCTTTACTACCTAAATGTTGTGGAGCTAATAAAAAAGATAACTGAATTCATAACAGTCAAATACTATAAGAACAGATCTGAAGTAACACAAAAAGTAAAAATAAGAAGAAATCGCAATATTGCAATTGACTTGTTTATATTATTAAAATTTCTATTCATAGTCATTATTATTTACATAGACACTTCATCAATTGTAGTGCAAATAGCAGTTTGGTATTTGCTGATTTCAAATGTATTTACTTATTTCTACTATCATCTTTGGTGCGATGACGTAATACTAGAAAGATTTCAAACTATCCATAGGGCAAGAAGGAGATTTGTTAGCTTTATTATATCATTTATATTTATGATGCTTTGTTATAGCTATTTTTACTTAATAATGACACCTGAGCATTTCTCTTTGATTAACAAAGAAAGTAGTAGAATAGCAGCTTCAATTATAAGCGCAATTGGAAATGCTTTCAATATGGATATGGGCTACTTAAAAAAAGAATCGGATATTTCCAAGATTGTTGCATTATCACAAACAATAAATGTGTTTTTATTTTTAACATTACTACTTACCAGCTCACTACCAAAAGCAAAACAAGAATAGGAGTTGAAAAAATATGGCTTATAGAAATAAAGTATATGTATGTGTTGAGTATGATAGCGACAAAAATTATTATAACACATTAAAAATGTGGGATAAAAACGATAAATTTGATTTCAATTTCTTTAATGCACATGAACTTAATATAATAATGCACTTTAGTGGAGAAGATGCTATAAAAAGAAAACTTAGAGAAAGATTAAATAATACAAAATTAATGGTTGTTTTAATAGGCGAAAGGACTAAAAATCATCATAGTTCGTTGGCTGGGAAATCGAACAGGCTCTAAAATTAGATATACCAATTATTGCTGTAAATATAAACAAGAAAAACAGAATTGATGATAATTTATGTCCGACACCTTTGAAAGGAAAAAAGGTAGTGCATATACCTTTTAATGAAAAAGCGATTACTCATGCAATGAACTATTGGGCAAACTACTACCATTCACAGGCTAAAAAAGAAGATAAGTTTGACTATTTCTATCATCAATTTGATTAAGATTAGATTGATTCGATATAGCAGAAAGGAGGAGATGATGAAACATATTGACAGTAAGCAGCAAGAAGTGAAATAAAATAAAATAAAATGTTGAATTTATTTGATAAAGGAGAATGTTAAATGAAGATTTCAATTACATTAGAATGTGATTGTGGCAACGTTAAATCATATAATGTTGGAAATAAATATCATAGTGAAGTACATGACACATATGTTGATCTAACGGGTACAATTTATGACGATGAATTTCGTGCAAAACCTACAGCAAATGGAATGTGGGTACAATGTCGAAAATGCCAAAAAGGATATGAAGTCATTTAAAATGAGACCTTTGTAAAGAAGGAAAATAAAAATTAATAAATTATAGTTTATTGATAGTATTGGTGAATTAATTGAGATATTGAAGAAGTAGTAAGGGGTGATTAGAATGAATTGCCATTATTGCGAAGAAGCAATCCATGAGACGCAGGAAAGTAGCGAGATGTATAACAATAAAAACAAGGAAGTAATTTCTCTTCACTATCCAAATTGCAAGGTAGAATTTACTACATTTTATAAAACGAAAAAAGAGTTTGAACAATTTAAGGTAAATGGATATAAGCAAATCGAACAGATGGAAAAGGGGGAAATCCCCAAAAAGACTGGAAGAGAGTTGTTGAATGATTTACAGGAAAATTAACCACACAGTTCAACAAAATTGTCGGATAAAATGCGACTTTTAATCAATGGAGGTGTGAAATGAACCAATTTAATTCACTTGATTTTAAAGGAAATAAACAAATCATCGAAATTGCAAAAGATTTTGATTATGTGTTAAATAATCTTTGGTCTACTCACAGTCAAAACAAGGGTATAAGTAGATGGAGATTAATAGGAAAAAGTATCCCATCTGTATTTTATCAAAGAATTGCAACCGAAATTGCACATGTCGAACTTGGTCATGGAAGAGAACAGGCATTAATGGCAGTTAAAAGTGAAATGGTTAAGTATTTACAACACATGATAAAAAGCTGATTTTACTCAATAACAAAAGGAGGTACTATAGTGGACAATGTTACAGCAGCAAACAATTTACTTGATAAAGTATGTAGTATTGACAATGCTTTGAAAGGGGTAATGAATGAAGCCACAAGAAGTCATGTCACAAATGATTTAAGTCAGAGATTTGACAGTATTACTAAAGATTTTCCTCATTTAGTAGAGGATATTCAAAATAGAATAGTAAAGTATCATTCAGTCAAAGGTGTGCATGGGAAGATCACTGATTTTATACAATTAGTTGACTGGTACAGTATGTCTTTGGCAGATAAACCAATTGAGTATTGGGATACAAGAGGAAAATACTATAGTCTTAGAATGGACGAAGTTATTAATATGTTTCTTATGGCAAGATTCAATTGTTAGAAGGGAAGGGGTAAGCTGCTGTGAAATGTGATCTATGCGAAGACTGTTGGGATAAGTATTGTGAAGAAAACTGTAAGTAAAATAGTTTTTTATATAAAAACATGCTGTACTTCAGATGTTTAAGTGAATTATAATATTTATATATTTAATACACTTGTTTTGACTTTTGTGATTTTTAATGGTAAGGTTTACACAAAGAAAAGAAATGAGTGGGTTATATGGAAACTTGTTCAGTTGATGGATGTGAAAATATTATCAAAACAAAAGGATTATGCAATAAGCACTATATTAAGCTATTAAGAAGAGGAACAACAGAAGCATACTCTAAGCCTATATGCACTATTGACGGTTGCGATATTCCTACCACAGCAAAAGGGTTATGTGTTAAACATTATGGAAGAAAAAGAAAGACAGGAACGACAGACGTTCATTTTAAAAATAAAGGAAAACAGTGTTCTGTTGAGGACTGCGAAGAAACTGCTCGCACTAAAGGTCTTTGCAATCTACATTACACCAGATCAAAAATACATGGTACTCCTATTGCTCAACTCGAAAGAGAAAGCGTTAAAGGAAAAGTTTGTATAGTTGATGAGTGTCAAAAATCCGTGAGAGCAAAAGGATTATGTAAAAATCACTATGCTAATTTTAATTATTATAAAAAAACTGAGGGTATTAGTACAGTAGAAGAGTACCTTATTAAAATAGATGTGCTTTCAAAATGATTAAGACAAATTGTAATGGAGGGAGATGACAATATGTTTAAAAAAGTTAAAGTTTACGAAGGTAGCAGCAATATTGTATTGGAAGATGAAGAGTATGGATATGATGAGGTTACTCTCAAATGGGACGGATGCATTGACTATTCAATGGGATTAAATGGAGTTAAGCCTAGTGAAGATAAGACAGGTGAAAATTCTCAATACATTCACATTTGCGATATTGATGAGATGATTGAGAAACTTCAGGCTTTAAAGGAATATGGGAGAAAGCATTTTAATAATGAATTTTGGGATTGATGTAAAGAAAAGTATCAATAAAATGATACTTTAAATAGATAATGCTACAGCAAGTAAAATGACGATTTTAATATCAGAGAGCAGACACAAATTGTACTGTAAAGGAGGAATAAAAAATGTACCGTTGTGAGAATTGTCATAAAGAAAGTCCTTTTGTTTTTATGGATAAAGTGAGTAACAAATTGGTTTGTTTTGAGTGCATGACTTTTGCTATTGAAAATGGCGTTAGGCTTTCATCTGATTTTAAGAAAGCAAATTAGCTTCACAATTCGACCAAAGAAGTGAATTAAATGTATATATATAGTGTCAGTAATAAAGTACAACTAAAGAGTTGGCGAACAGCTCATACATAAAAAAATGAATAAATAAATTATAAGTTTATAGTTGTATTATGAATTTCATTATGATACACTGAATATAATAAATAAAACAAAAAACCATTCCATAGGAGGAAAAGAAAATGAAAAATACTGTTGTGATAAATTTTAAAAATGTAGTTGAGGAACTTGAAAGTAAAAAATTGAAGTTATGCTATTTTAAAAATGGTCATTTTGTTGAAGATGCTCAAGGAAATTTTTATGCAATTGATATTTTATATCATGGTTCATATCTTGATCGCTTAATTAAAAATGGAAATGTAATTGAGTTTAATCGTATAGATAATCAACTTATTAAAGAATGGGAACAAATCTGGGAAGTTTCAGAAGTAAAATCTTTTATTAACAGGCATTCATTGTAAGTGATAATTAGCAAAACTAATGTTCAAATAAAATAAATGTTTTAAGCGATAATAAATTATAAGGGGGACTAGTAATGCGTAAACCAATTCCACAAATACAAAGTGAGTTAGTTGAAATTATAGCTAATGTAGCCATGATAAGCGTGAATGGTGGCGACAATTTAGATAAGCAATGTAAATCAAATGCAATTCAATTGTTAAAGATGGCTATTGCTGACTTAGATGAACATAAAAACAAGTAACCAACTAAAACAAGGTTTTTAAATGGGGAGGAGTAATTATATGACATCGATACAACAAGGATTTGAAGCGTTAACCACAATTCACGATTATGAACTAAGTCAAATGAAGAAGAAAGCCAAAGAAAAAGCAACTGAAGTTTCATTGTTAATGAATGAAGGAAAGAGTATTACAGCAGCATTCAATATTTCACATGTGTATCACAATGAGGACTTAATGTTTACAGCTTATTTTATGGAAGAACTAAAAATACAATTACAGATAAGCTAAGAGAATATAAATAAACTGTATCATTAATAAATTATAAACATATAATGAATTATAAAACAAAGTGGAGGATGATGGAATGAGTTACGACAAATTAGAAGAAAGTTCATTCGACAATCTTGAACTATGTAGCGAAGCAATTACAGCATTAGAAGAGGAAATGAATGATCTGCTTGAATATGAAACATCAAACGAATATGTAACCATGCTTATTATTTATCGACTTGAGGAATTAGATGAGGAAATTGAGAAAATGAAATCAGCAATGGAGCAACTTGTAGCAGCATAGGGAGAGGGGGAAACAGATGAACAATAAACGTAAAGAACTAACTGAAGAGCAAAAAGCAGAAATTCAATTAAAGATGAGAACTTGCCCATGTTGTAAAAAAGAATTAAAGTCAGTCTTCCTTATGAGATATTTAAGAGGAATAGCAGACACAAAAACAAGTCGAGCATGTATTGATTGTGCAGAATCACACTTTGAAGAAGTGAAGAGTCAATTCTTTGTTGAGGAATATGAGGGAAATAAATTCTATAAATACAATGATAAATACTTTCCTTATTGGGAAGCTAATTATTGTTTCGATACTCTTGAAGGACTTAGAGCGAGAACAGATGATTTAGCACTTGCAGTAGTTGATATGAGAGCATTTCATATGATTAATAACATGATGAGATAAAATCAGGAATTTATTTGGAGAAGGGGAGCAGACAATGAAAAAGTATGTACCTGCAACAAAATTAGATAAATCATATCTTCTGAATCAAATAGCTGTATTTGAAGGAAAAGTGTACATGAGAGAAATTGAATGTGGAAGCTATTACTCACAATATGGGGACTTAGAAATAAATAACAACTCATATTTTACTGAAGAACTTCTTGATTTTGAAGGATTAAATGTGAAAATTACAATTGAAGTCATCAAATAAAAAGCGAATTTAGAAAGGATGATGTATTGGAGTGTATGAATTGCGGAAGAGAGACTTCTGAGTGGGTTAGATATTGCCCACCTTGTATTGAAGAAGAAACATTGGAAATCAATGAGATGAGGATTAAACAGGGGAAAGATCCATACATGGATTTGGAAAATAGTCAGTAGAACCAAAAGGAGTGATAAGAAAATGGTAGTTGTAAATGGTAGTCATTTTGTTTTTGAGAAAGAAGAGATATCTTACGAAGATGTTTTGAAGTTGCTAGGATTGCCTAACAGAGATTATTCCGTTGTATTTACAAAAGGTAGAAACGGAGAAAAAGGAATGCTGATGCGTGGTCAAAGCACAAAAGTAATTAATGGAATGAGGATAAACTGCGACATGACTAATAACGCATAGTCCAACCAAACTAAGAAATAAAACTAACATTTTACGGTACTAGATAGCTTATTGTATAATGGCACTAAGGAGTGATTCAAGTGAAGAAGATATATCTTAACCCATCTGAAGCAATGAAAGAGCTAAGAAATGGTGCAACAATCAGATTTGATCAAAATGACGGATATTCAACAATCAAAAAATCTTCAAAAGACTCTTATCGGTTTAGTGTATATATAGACAATCAAAAAGAACCTGAAGTACATGAAGGTAAAATTGCGAGTGTAATAAAGACATTTAACAGTCCAGCATTTAAAGAAGGATTGTATGTGGAAGAGGAATGACTTCTTTCACTAATACTTAAATAAATATATTATAAAATAACATTCAAAGGAGATGAAGAAATAATGGCACTAGATTTAAACGGATGGGATATGCACGATATTGGTGTAGCGATGAAAGGTAAATCATTCTTTGAAATACTTAGCCTATATAAAGATAAAGAAAAGCAATTATCAACAAAAGGAGTAGAATATCTTCAGGCATTCAAGGACAAGAATGATACCGCTAAGGATCGAATTGAAAAGGAATTTGACCATTTAGAAAAAGAAAAGTGTGTCATTGCTTTGCATATTGCCGAAGTGGTCACTAAAGAAGGCAAATAAATGAACTGTTTTAAATGGAAATTAATTAACTATTAGTTTCCATTTTTATTGACATTGTTTGTGTTATAATTTATTATTATAAGTAACAACAAATTATAGAAAGAAGGAATGTCCAGATGAACGTTTATGACATGAGTAACAAACAACTTGTAGAGCTTTATGAATTAGCACTAAAAGGTAAGAAGTATCACCTGTCATTGGATCAGGATATGCAGCTATTAGAAGTATATAACGAGTGTTTTGGGCGACAAGATGAATCCATGAACAATCATATGTACAATCATTTAGTGGAACACATGAGAGAAGAAATGACAAATCGCTTCATTGATAATGTATCATATAATAATTAAACTTAATTAAACAATTATAAGAAAGTGGGTATCACATTTGGAAAATCAGCATACACTACAATATAAGACTCCAGAAGAGATTGAAGCATCACGAATGAAGCCATGTAAAATAGTTATAAATAAATTATAAATTAATTAAGAAAAGGGGTTTAAAATAACAGAGAGTGTGGTAAACTAAATGTACAGAAGAACGAATTATAAGACAATACAGTCTTGGAACATTCGTTCTCTTGGATAAGGACATGAGGCAGCATGAGCTGACACAAATTACAAATCATGTCTTTATCTAAGGGAGCGAATACAAGATGATTAGCGTTAATAAGAAAGAAATCATAAATCAACATAACAGACAGATAAGAAAGGAATGGGGTATATTAAAATGACTAACTTAGCAACAGTAACACAATTTCAAACCAAGGCAGGTAAAGCAATTGAAGATTTTCTATTTGAAAGAAGCAAGCGATCAGAAGATACATCTAAGAGCTATAGAGGAGACATTAAGCGTTTCTTATCAGATGTATATGATAAATCAATTAGCACTATAACAGCAGAAGAATTAGAGGTTTTGGATTATGATTCATTTAACTCTTTCTTAAATGGACTAAGTAAGAAATCCAACAGTACAGTTAATCGACATTCAATTAGTATTAAGTCTTTGTATAAGAATCTAAATGCAAAGAAGGTAATTCAATCAGACTTAACATTCTTTGAACTAATTGAAAACCTACAGAATAATCCTAACTCTTATGATTCAATCCCAATGGAAATCGCTGAACAATATTTAGAAGCAACACAACATGAAAAGAACAAGCAACTTGAGAAGAAACTCATCATTAAAACAGCAATTGACACTGGGCTACGTGAATCAGAATTACGTGAATTAGAGTGGTCACAATTTAAACCTGATGGTGAAAGAGTGTATCTTTCTGGTGTAGGTAAGGGAAATGTGAAGTATTTAGAGCCAATTAGCAAAGCATTCTACGAAGAGCTATTACAACTTAAAGTGGAAGGACAGAAGAAAGTATTTACCTTAACTAAAAAGAACATTACAGATATGATGGCACGATTTAAATACAAGTTTAAACATGAGGATAGAAATTACACTTTCCACTCATTCAAAAAAACAGCAGTAACTAACACTTATCGAATCACAGGATCAATAACAGATGCTCAGAAGAAAGGTAAACATAAGCATTTAACAACTACTCAACTTTATCTACAAGAAGAAGAAACAAAAATGACTGGATATTATTCATTAGAAGGCAACTTAAATCATAATCTATATAAAGAAGTATCACATGAGGTTTTACTGGAAACACTTAAGAATATGACTAAAGAAATGTTGTTTGTTCTAAATCTAAAATTACAAGAAAGTAACAAATAGCTAGAAAGTATCGACACTTTTCGACAAGATATGCTACACTTTCTGTAAAGACACCAAAAACTCTTATAGATTTTTAAAACAATAAAAGTTAATATAATGTTAATATATGTAATGTAGATAACAAATTATAAAGGAGAGTATAACAAATGGCTAAAAATAGAGCTGAACTTATTGAAAAAATTGTATCGAATATTCCACTTATTTCAAATAATAAGAAAGCAGTTAAAGAAATTAAAGAAGAATTATCAAAGTATCGAATTGCTGAAGGTAGAGTAGAGTATTATTTTTCACAGCCTGAGATATTAGCTGAAGCAGATGTAAGAGAATTAGCTTTATTTACAGAACAATTCTATGTTAAAACAGGATTAAAGGAATTTAATACAGATAATTACTTTACTGAACATGAGATGAAAGAAGCTAAACAATTTGATTACATTTTAACTCATGGAGAAGAAGAAATTATATTCCCACTTGATATTGAAAACGTAATTCACATTGGAAACAACTTGTATGTTGCTTCATTAGATATTGAAACTATTGCGAAATTAATGAAATCTAAAAAGCTAAATTATAACTATGAAATTCAACGTCAAGCACAAAGAGTTAAACGTAAAGATAAAGTAATATTTAAACCAACTATCTATAAGAAGAATGTTAAAGAAATTAAAGAATTGTTATTAAAAGATCAATTAATTCACACTACATTAGCTTTCAACGCTGCAACACAGACATCTGAAACAGGAGAAGAATTAAAATACAATGGTAAAAAGAATGTACTAACAATTAATGATGGAACACGATTAGATATTCTAGATGGTTATCACAGATGCTTAGCGAGTCAACAAGCATATGCAGAAAATCCAGACTTAAACTTTAGATTTGTAGTAATGATTTCAAATTATACAACTGCTCAAGCTCAACAATATCAAGCACAATTGGCGAAAGCGACACCTATTCCTGCTGCACGAATTCAAGAACTGGAAAAGAACAGACTTGCAGATACAGTAGTACAACATTTGAAATCAGAATCAGAGTTGCGTGATCGTGTTACAACTTCATCTTCAAGAATGAATATAACAGCAGGAGAATTAGTAAGCTACAGAGTATTAGCAGATTCCATAGACAGAGAATTTCCAATGGATACTTTATTAGAAGCAAGACAGATTGGTAAATATCTAACAACTTTCTTTGAATACTTGATCGGATTGTATCCGCAAGAGTTCTTAGAATCAAGAAATCAAAATGAATCAATTATGGCATACAATAGAATGTTTTCGGGATATATTGGATTAGCAGCAGAAATGAAAAAACAAAATATAGAGTTTGACAAAATAAAAACAATATTAGATGATGTAAACTTCAAAATAGATAATCCATTATGGAAAGACTTAACCATAATTAGAGAAGATGGAAAAATTAACAATCAGATTGATGAAATAAAAATAAGTAAATACTTTAGAGGTTTAATTAAATAAATAGAGAATATAATATAAGAAAATACAAAAATAGAAAAAATAGGGAGAGAAAACATAAATGTTAAACGCAGAGAAGTTTTACAATGGGGAAATTAAAATTGAATATTTAAATACAATACAGCATCCAGAAACTAGAAAATTGACTGCATATCCATTTATGGCAGCAAAAGAGACAGAAGAGAAAATTTATAAAAAAGACTTATATGATATGTCTATTGATGAGATAGCAGATGTTATGAAAGCATTATCAGTTTCATCCGCAAATACAGCTTATAATCATGCAGTAAAGTTTGAACAATATATTGATTGGGCTATTGAAAATGGCTATGTAGGAAGCAACATTAATCCACTTTCAGGATTAGAAAGTAAATTAGAATGGTCTAAACAATTTGTAGCCACCTATAAACAATCAGCATTCACCAGACAGCAAATTTTAGGTATGTGTGAAGGATTAGAAAACTATGTAGATCGAGCAGTATTGTTAGCTTTATTTGAGGGAATTAGTGGAGAAGGGTTTTCTGAAATCCTTAACTTACGAACTAAAGACTTAAAAGAAGAAGATGGAAAATATTTCGCTACACTATATCAAAAAGATGGATCAAGTCGCACAATAGAGATTTCCGAATACTTATATGACACATTACACAAAGCAGATGCAGCACCAGAATATTACAACAAGAATGGTCATGCTGAAAATGACAGACAAAGTACAAGTAAGTTCTTGGATTCAGAATTCATTATGAAGAAAACAACAAGAGGAAAACAAGAAGGAGCACTAACACTGTTCTTCGTAAATCGTAAATTCCAAATTTATAAAGAAGTATTTAACTTAAAATATTTAAAATCTAAAGATATCCAAGTATCAGGAATGATGCACATGGCTAACGAATTGTATAACAGAGATGGAGAATTCAAGCAGGAACATTTACACGAAATTGGAGATCAGTTTGATACATCTATGACAAGAGTAGACAAATACGAAAATAGAAATACTAACGTAATCAAATTGTTGCTTAAAACAGATCAATTTAAAAATTTATACTCATACGATTTAATTAAGTAAATTCAACTAGAGTACCAAAACACATATAACAGTCACTCATTTTTCAAGCTGGAATAGCTGAAAATGTGTTGGCTAAGAGTAATAAATAAATTATGAGGATATGTAGCTTGTTTTTGACTTCTTGATAGGGGCGCAATTGATGAGTTCGAGAATGCAAAAAGAATGTATATATCAAGCAATCAAGCATTAATACTTGACAAGATAAACATAATATGGAAGATAATTCTTGACGAAAAAATCATAACATGATAAGATTTTTTCGTAGGACAGGAGGAAATTGTTTTGAAAATTAAGAATGTGTCATTTGAACTCGACGAAGCAACACACCTGAAATTGAAGATCAAGTGTGCTACCCTAGATGTCAATATTAAGGACTACATGGCGGAGCTAGTCAAAGAAGATTTAAAAGAAGCGCAAGAGGTTTAGACAGACTGTCCAGCACCTTCTCAAAAGTACGGACAGTCTGCTGTTCTGTAGTCTGAAAAAGACTACCCTTCTATTATAACAACTTTGACAAAACTTGACATCTAAAAATGATACGTCCTCTTGTCCTATTTATTCGACAAATTAATACCAATGAAGGATAAATTATTAATGTAAATAAGACATTTGTATTATTGATTTACTGATTATGGTAATATTTTATCAGAATAAGCACAATTTTCAGATAAAAGGATGAGTTGACAGAAGAGTTGCTGAGGAGTACAATTGGATAAAATAAGCGAACAACTGTTCGTAAACGGGGGTCATTTACATGTCATCAGTGCAGTATATCATCACATGTACATCAAACTTATCAGCAAAAACATTGATTACAGAATACGATCCTTTACTCCTAGCGGAAATCAATCTATCCTTGAAGAACATGCTTGGCGGAATATGCATGTTAACAGTGGAGGATTTTCAGATTGTCGCTGCTGAAGATTGCGAAACAGAGTAATAGGATGAGAGTTTAAATGCTCCTAGACATTTAGACAAGCATAGTGAGCTAATCAAATTTTAAAAATCAGCCATCTAAACCACTATGAAATTTAAGTTAAGACACGAGTTTCATATAACAGTCGGTTTTTTTACAAGCTGAGGTCGCAGTATATGAAGGGTGTCTGGACAGGGTGCAAGAAACTGTCCTACACATTTCGAAAAAATGAATAATAGAATAATAAAGTTTGAGTGATTTGAATATTAATATTCAAAAACGCAATAACAGAAAATTAAAACTTGAGCTACACTTTTGAACATGATATAATAAGTTATGAATTCAGGAGGTGTATAACAGCGATGACAAATTCAAGCTGGAATGAATATAAGAAGTCCATTACGGTATTAACCAAGGATCAGATTGAAGTAATGGAAGACGAAGCAAAGAAGATTGCTGATGCACTTAGTAAAAAAGAGGTAGAAGAAGCTGACAAATAGTGATTTATCGTTTGCTTCTAGCATATAAATAAATTATAATGAAAATAACAATAAAATAAAGAATTTATATGTTAATCAAGAAAAATAAATCCCCAAAAATAGAGGGTCAAGGGAGGGTAGAATGATGACACTTTACGAAAAAGTTGATAGCTGGATCAGAGAAATATTCCTTTGGACATTTGAACATGAGACAGTTTCACTTTGGGGAGTGGCTTTACCAATTTATATCTGGATAGTAGTTGGTCTTATTGCAGTATTGATGATGGCAGCGGAGAATGAAAACAATGAATGGAAAAGAGCTATTACAGTTATAGGTACATATGTGCTTGTTCCTATAATATATTTCTTTAGTGTTGGATATATTGGTTTCCAATTATACAATTAATTAAAATGCTCGATTTATTAGGAGGGGACTAATTTGAGATTTAATTTGGATAGTGTGGCTGACTTAACTGAGCTTGAAACATTACAAGGGGATGACGATTTGGCTTACGTTATTAACGAATGGGAAGCAAAACTTGTTGCTGATTATCTAGTACATCATAAGATTGACTTCTACATGGAGTATTTCGATGAACCAAGGATACCTCGAAGATACGATTTCAAAACCGTAGAAGGATATGTATTTAGCTAATAAAATAATGTTTTTAAAGGAGGGGATGAATTAGATGAAGGGATATCAAGTTAAATTACAAGAAGTTGAATATCGAAATACCTATTACACTGTTGCTGTTGTCKCTAAATCAGAAGAAGAGGCTGTCAAGTATGCTATGGCGGATATTCACAATAAAACTGAACTAATTAGTATTAAAACAATAGAAGAAGGAACTATTTTAATAAAAGAGTGATTTGATTGGAGACAGCATCAGTCGTACAATATAAGGCAAATACTTAATATAAGTGGGGCTGTATGATGAGAATTTGTGAAAAATGTAGCTTATCAAAAGAAGATAAATATTTCCCAAAGCAGTTATCGAATGTTTGTAATGTATGCAAAGCAAAAAGATTTGTTGATCGAATGAAAAGGCATATGGATTTAGAAGGGCTGCCGATAAATGTATTTGAAAATAAGGAAGAAATAAATGTTCTTCCAAAGTATTTGACTCATGGGTTTAAACTAGAAAAAGATAAGGCAAGAGAAGTGATGGAGAAAGTTGATTTTAAAATAATTGATGAAAACACTATATATTTAATGGACTTTCTAAATCCCGAAAAAGAAGACTTAGTAACACGAATCAATGTATATGAACGTGATAATTACATTTGCCAATACTGTGGTGGGGAAGGGGAATCAATTGACCATGTATTTCCAGAATCCAAAGGTGGTGCATTTGTAGAGGATAACTTAGTCGTGTCCTGCAAATCTTGCAATGTTATTAAAGGCAATATGGTCATGACAACAGAAGAGGCAAGAAAACAAATAAAACGCCTTAAACGTATTCAGAAGAAAAGAAAGAACCAGATGACGACTAAGAGTAAGCCGAAAAAACAAAGGAGTAAAAATGACTTGCACAATATGCTAAGTAACACTTTAAGAAAAAAAGAGAAATGGGAATAAAAAATCTCGGAATATGGACAGTCGATAAACACCGTAAAACAGGGACTTTTCGGATTCAGTGTTTTGAGCAAATTGTAAGATTAAATGAAATTTAAAAGGAGAGGAAATAAATGGATGCGAGTTTATATTATTTAAATCAGTTGATTGACTTGGCTAAATTAGAACGGAACGGACAAAGTAGATGCAGTTTTACCGACTTCGACATATCCCATCTTATTCGTTTTAAAAATGAGTTCGAAACATTAAAAAAAGAAAATATAGAATTACGAGAAGAAAACATTGGTGTTGCATTGTACGAAACGAAATTATTGCATGAAAAATTAGAACCCGAACCAAACAGTAATGTCGATAGACACTTTAAACACATTATCAAAATATTGGAGGGAGAATGAAAATGGCTAAATATCGTAAAAAACCAGTAGTAATTAAAGCTATAACTTTTGAGGAATTTGTAGAACACGGAAAGAATAACGGTGCAAACATTGTTAGAGGTATGCCGTGGTCATTTAATTACAATGGTCACGCAGTAACGCATGAGAGCGATGAACGTTTTCTAATACAAACATTAGAAGGTGTTCATAATTTCACTCCACAAGATATGCTTATCACAGGAGTTAATGGTGAGATTTATCCATGTAATAAAGACTTTTTGAAAAGACTTACGAGATAATTTAAGTCGCAGTTCAACCAAACTACAAGATAAAAAATCTATTTTAAAGGGGACTAGAAAGATGTCAATCTATCGTGAACAAGACCTTAAAGATATGACCGCTCATGAAATAATTAATCACTTGTTTTATCTCGGCGAAATTTCAGAAAGACAGGCGAGTTATGAAATGGATGAGTTTTACCAAGAAGTTTCTAGCACAAGATCAGAGCTAATGAACAGAATAAGATAAGATAAAAATTTATTTTAAAGGGAGAGAAGATATGTCAACACTAAACCAAGCAATTCAAATAGCTGCTAAAGCCCATAAGGGTCAAATGGATAAGGCTCGACAGCCATATATTCTTCACCCTTTACGTGTAATGATGTCATTGGATACAGAGGCAGAGAGAATAGTAGGAGTCTTACACGATGTAATTGAGGATACAACAATAACAGTTGATGATCTAAGAGCTGAAGGATTTCCCGAATATATAATTGAGGCATTAGTAAGCGTTACTAAGAGACACACTGAAAACTATTGGGATTTCATTAGAAGATCAATGCAAAATAAAATTGGTCGAAAGGTCAAATTGGCTGATGTAAAAGACAACATGGACTGGGGTAGAATTGCTAATCCCAATGAAAGTGATATGAAAAGAATGCAAAAGTACCAGCAAGCGTATTACATGCTGACCAAGTAAAAGAAATATTTTATATGAATAGGGAGGGAACAATTTGAAAACATATTGCTGCGAAGAACTTAAAGCACTAATTGATAATCTAGATGGTATTTATTTTCCTGTAGGAGAAGGAGAAGTTTCAGGAGGTGTAGAGCTAGTTAAATCTTCTGATGTATGGTCTGTTTCTTTTAGTGATGGATGGAATTCTTATCCTGATTTAGAGATTAAGTTCTGCCCTTATTGTGGAATTAAGCAATGATGCTCGCAACTCAATAAAAAATGTTCTTATAAAGCATTATTAATAAACTATTAGCGTATAATCCTATAACAGTTCGCAATGTTTCGATCTGGTTCTTAAGATGAAGAGAGGGGATATGAATGTGATTAATAAAATTATTGATATGCTTGAAAGGGAAAATAAAAAAAGTAAAGAGTTACTGTTGAAATGCTTAGAGACCGAAGATGAAAATTATTATAATCAGCACCTCAAGCACGTCTATGCTATAGAGGTTCTCTTAGAGCTAATGGGGACTGATATAGACAGTATTCTAAAGGAAGAAAAAGATGATACATGAAAAAAGGATTATTTTAAATGAAACAATATCGACAAAGGAGGCACAGCATAATGGAAATTATAGGAATTGTTCTTGTAACACTATTATTTATTGTATTTATCTTAACAGCTCAAGTTATTTCATCTTATAGAAAAGCAAAGGCAATTGGTGAAATGCAATACAGGTTACAGCTTTTAAAACTTAATGAAACGATAAAAAGTTAATTATATAGGGAGTTGAAGGATAAATGAAAACAGGTAGCTTAGAGATGGATAATTCGTCATTTTTAAGTATTATGTCTCAAATAGGAAATCTAAAAAAATACAGGTCGATGTTTGAAATCACATATGAAACTTCAACACATTTTCAATGGTCTTGTGATTTTATTTTCAGAGACTATGATAGCGCAAAGAAATTCTTAGTAAATCAAGGATTTAATAAAGTCAGTAATGGATTTGTAAGTAATTTAGACACTTGCCCAAAAGCTTACATTACTCCAAAGAAAATATACGTGTAAAATGCTACTTTGAATGGGAGGGGTAAGAACATGAAAATTGATGCAAAGGATACGTTTGTAGGCTTTGTCATCGGCTGTGTAATTGCTGCTGGTTTAATTATTTCATATTTAATATTTGGATAGTATCTTATATTTAATAAGGAACTACAGGGACATTGCTTAATCAACCAGACCAATTAGCCAATTCGATTAGAGCAGCAACGACAACTAAATTAGATATCACAACAATGGACAACACTTTAAACGCATCTTCCAATGAAATCACCGCCTTTAAGTCTAGTATGTCCATTTTTTAATGAATTATAATCGAAAGGAGAATCAAGCTATAACAGATCACTAAAGATCAAGCGGAAACAATAAATTAATTAGTAAATTATAAAATAACAGTTGATAAATCTTGGAAAATAGCATATAGTAAATAGTGTATACCAACCTAAATAGAGATGGGGAAATGAATTGAAAAAGAAATTGCAAGTAGAAGATAGAATTAACAACGATTTAACGGAAATCGTACAAGCCAAATGGGAGAAAGTGATGAATGAAACTGGAGGAAGTAAACTTGCTATGCCACTTGAGTTTTTCAGTGTGCTACGTGTGTATTTCCAATTAGCATATCAAGAAGGACAGGCAGACATGATTGAATCGCTGAAAGATGTTTACCACAATGATCCAGACCACTTTGAACACATCTTTGATGATGATTTTGTGAGTGAAGATGATTATGATGAACCTGATGTGGACAAAGACGAACAAGGGTTAATGAACTGAAACGAGTAATATTAATAAATTATAAGAACTTGTATTCAAGGGAATAAGTTTCGCATACTAGTAGATAAAGTCATCATTTAGGACATTTATTTCCTAGAATACATAATGGAATAAAAAAACTAGGAGGAAACAACAATGAAAAGGTTTCTTGTGTTCTCATTCGATCAGTATTATCCAGGTGGAGGAATGAATGATTTTGAGGGTGAATTTGACTCTGAAGAAGAAATTGATGAACATTACAAACAACGGAAGGCTGCACAATTCTATTATAAAATGACTACTATCAAATTTTAGATACTCATGAAGGAAAACATTACAGCTACTCTCTTCCAGACGTAGAAGCAGAAAATGACTAAGCAAGTAAAATGTGCATTTTAGTGGAAATTGAGGGTCGATAAACCCCGTAAAACCTAGGGTCGATGAAAACAGAAATTTAACTTTGAAGGAGGAAATGGCATGAATAACTTAGAAAAGATGAATCAGCTTGTTGGTGCTTCAGCAACTAAAGAAAATATAAAAAATTGGGCATATGAAAATCGAATATTGGTATTTGCATTAGGATATGAAGAAGAGTTTGAATCAATGGAAAACTCGATTGAATCCTTTTCTCAGTCACCAGAAGGGCAATCTGATGTAACGGAATTACGTTGAGTAGATAAGGAGGAAAATAAAAATGAATAATAAACACACAGCAATAATTAAAGGTAGAAAAGAAAGAACTATGTATCGCTTTGGAGTCAGAAAATACCATATAGGTTTTCCACCAGAGGTCTTAAAGATCAGTGAGTTTACAGGACACTATTTATTGTGGGAATGTGAACTAGATGCCCCCGTATTAGAAGTTGGAGAAATTTTGTACATTGATGACTTAAATATTGAGGTAACAGTCCAAAGAAGAGTTAGAACAACTACAGGAGAATATATTTATGAAACTGATTTTGTTGAATTGTTTTCAGATGAATTAACGAGCATCAGCTTAAAAGAAGCAGAAAAGAAACAAAGAAACTACTTAGAGGCAATGAAGAAAAGAGAAGATAAATTAGCAGCAGACAGAGCATACAAAGAAGAGCTAAAAAAGAAAAACAGAACTTGGTTCGAGAAATGGCTTGGTGAGTAAATGATTAAATTCATCGAATATATAATAATTTTCTTCTTGTCAATTCTTTTGGTTTTTGGAGCATTGGAAGTATTTATCCAGATTTACCAGAGCTTTCGAGAGAGAGGTTTTAATACAGAGGATTCATCAGCTTTTACTATAACAGGAGTAATTATTGTAATTATATTGACAGTTTACATCATAGTTGAAAAACCTTTTAAAAAGTAAATTATAATCAAATAAAACTCATGTTTTATCGAGAAATGTTGGGAAATAACAGTTAATAAGCATGAAAAACCTATGGTTGAATTTTGGGAAATAATTATAAAAAGAGGTGAGTTAAATTATTAAATACAAAGTTGGAGACAAAATAGTTATAACAGACATTTCTAAAATCCTTGCAAATTTTGCACTATGGCTAAAAGAAGAAACTGAGTATTTAGTGATCGGAGTCGATAGCAACAATGGCTGCCCATGTATCGACATTGGTAATCGCTATCACTTTCTTGATGTATATGAAATACCCTACATTGAGCTTGTTAAAAGAGAGCCAATTAATCAGGAAACAATTGATTACATTAATAATAAGTTTCCTTATATTTCTCCAAATCAAGAAGTAGAAAATTTACTGATTAAATTAACAAATACGAATTTCATTAGAGCGAATTAAAATGATCCATAAATAGTAGTAGACAACAAAAGGAGTGAAGAACATGCGTGAAATTAAATTCCGTTATTGGGACGGAGAATACATGATTGATGGTGATTCGCTTGCATTTGAAGAATACGCACCAATCAGTCAATTGCTAACTAGAAAAGGCACGATGCAGTACACAGGCTTGAAAGATAAAAATGGTGTTGAGATTTATGAAGGTGATATTCTACAACTCTCAGAAGAATACAACGGTAAAGGTGGAGTACCTCAAATTGTGATATTTGAAGATGCTATGTTTAAATTGCAAAGCACATATTATTTCGGGTTTAAAGAGTATATCAAAGAATTTAGTATTGACCGCATGATAGTGATTGGAAATATCTGCGAAAATGCAGAGTTACTTAATGCATAGTTTGGATTAAGGAGTGATAATATGACAGGTACAGGAATTGTTAGAAGATTAGATGACTTAGGGAGAATCGTAATACCGAAAGAAATTAGATATGCGTTAAACATAAAAGTAGGGGATGCTATGGAAATTCATCTTGATACATCCAAGAACCAAGTTACTTTATTGCCTTACGGTTTCAAGCCAGACTATGAAAATATGTGGAATGAGTTAAAGAAAAACAAAAGTATTCCTAAAGATGTTTTCGAAACGATTGAGAACGTATTTAATCAGAACCAATGAGAAAACTGCGTGTGGTATCACTCTCGCTTTTTATATTGTTTTTTGGAGTATGTGGTTGGATTATGATTTTCAAGTGGCTGATGGAATAGAGGAGGAGTGTATAATGAAAGAATTTATGACTTACGTTGCCATTATCAAAGAAATTCTAGATAGGGAATATGGGAAAGAAGTTGTTTTTTATGATAATGGAGAATGGTATTCCAGAGATCATAGCAGAAAAATTACCCTTGAAGAACTGAGAGAATACATCTTAGAAGTAACATACAGAGATGATGATTATTATGATTAAATATATCAAATTATTAATAAAATACAATACAAATGTAATAAATTTAATGTATTTACCGAATAATAGATTGGTTTCATGGGGAGTTGACATGCAGAAAGCGAATATTTTACGGGTTTTTTGCGGATTTGAAACAAAGGAGTGAATGATAATCAATTATGAATTAAATTTCAACAAACTAAATGAAGTAGCTAAGAAAAAAGGTTACGTAGTTTCATATCGAAGTCATATTCATTGCTCAAGAGTAAGTCATCGCCTAAGAGCTATTGAGATAAAAAGAGAAAGTGATATAGATACAATTTATACATTTAGTCATGAGTTAGGGCATTGTTATATTCAGATAAATCATAAGAAGTTAAATGAAATTGCAGCTTGGATCATAGGTTTTTGTCTATGTGTAAAAGAAGGAATATCAATTAAGAAGAGGTTTTTCACACTTGCTTACGAGAGCTTGAAAACGTATAGCAGAAGAAAAGTAAACGGGTAAAAAAGTTCATTTATTGAGGAGGAAATAACGTGAAATTATATATTGTGGATTTTCAGTATCGTGATGTTGAAGAAGAAAAAGATGTAAGTGATAGATGGACATTAGCATGTGAAGACAGATTGGAAGTAGAAAAAACAATGCAGATAAATTTCGATGAGCTTGAAAGATTTGGGTATATACCTATTAGCTATACTTCTACAGAGGTCGATAAAACGGACAACGGATACAAAGTAACACCATACAAAATCTGAATATTAATTGGTTATAAATAAATTATAAGAGGTGAGACAATTGAGACGTATAAGTCCATTCTTAAAAGGCAAATCATCAGGAACATTACCGAAGCGAACTCAAAGCATCTACATCAAGGATTTGTTTGAAAGATCAACTAAAGCAATACAGAAGTTAAAAAGGATTTTTGACAACTAAAATCTTGTTATTATTTGTTAATAAATGAATTATAAAATATCTTGATGGAGGGGTAGTGAAGGTGAAGATATGTAATGTTAAAGATTGCAATAATAAACACGAAGCTAAGGGGTACTGTAAAAAACATTATAGAGCCTTCAGAAAATATGGTAATCCATTACATGTGTCTAAAAGGGCTTCCAGAACGACAACATCAAGTGAAATTAGAGTTATTAATAATGTGAAATTTAAAAAGTGTCTTATTTGTGAAGAATGGATTGAATTAAACGAAGAGAATTTCTATATATCTAAATCAGGAAAGGATGGCTTTCATCCATACTGCAAGATTTGTGCAATAAGGAAATCCAAGAAATATCAAGACGACAATAAAGCAAAAGTAAGTGAATACAGCAAACAGATTTATAAAGAGAAAGAGCAATATTATAAAGACAAAGCAAAAAGATGGAACAATCAAAATACTGAACACTCCAAAGATCTTAAACAAAAATGGAGAAGAGGTAACAAAAACAAGTTAAAAGACTATAGAATAAAGAGACTATTTCATAAGAGTCATGACATCTCAGAGGACGAGATAAGATTAATCTATTCTTACTCAAACAGTTGTTGTATGTATTGTGGAATTACTGAAGAGGAAGCAATTGAGAAGTACCAAAATAAACTACACAAGGATCATGCTGATAATTTTGGCTCTGATGGCATTGAGAACTGTATATTGGCTTGCAAAGGGTGTAATTCCAGTAAGCATGACAAGGATTGGGAAGAGTGGTTTATTAACTCGAATATGTATGATGAAGAAAGGAAAAAAGCAATCGCTTATTGGTTAGATTTATGGAAATAAGCAAACGAAATTCTCATCTTATAGGGTACAGGGGGTAAGGAATGAAGAAGCAAAAAGGAAACATGATTGATCTGCTAGATAGAATTTACGAAAAGTCCGAAAGCTACGCAATGGAAGCTGAAGATTGTTGTAACAGAGAAGATGAATTTTATTATCGTGGTCAAATGGATATTATTGATGAGTTAAAACGCTATCTAATTAATAAATTATAATCAAAACTAAATTAAAATGGAGGGTGAAACGATGGTACGACTAAGAAAAGGTCGTGTTGTCCTAATCACACTTGTAATCATACTCATTTTATTTGTACTAATATCGACATTCAACGGACACATGCAAATTAAAAACGAGAAAATTGGAACATATGCAAAGATTATTCAGGAGCAACGATTGAAAATTGAGCAGCTACAAGACCACAATCGCAACTTAGAGAAGATTAACTTTAATCAGCATAGTGAAATTAGGGAGCTACAAGGATCAGAAAAGGTGAGTATGACTACTGTAGTTCCTGAAGTGGTAGATGATATTGAGGAAAATGAAACTGAAACTACTGAGAATGAAGGATTTACATTCGACACTGTACTTGTTGGAGCAACAGCAGTAGGAGTATTCATGGGGAATGTGTTTAAATATGTGCGTGTATTGCCTGTGATACCTTAATATTGGGGGATTGAACCATGAATGAAGAACAATGTAGTCATAAGAATTCAAGCGAAGAAAGCTATGTAACACACTTTTACCTTCAAACTTTTATAACAACTGTTATTTCATGTGATGACTGTGGTGAGATATTAGACGAAAAACAAAATGAATTAAAATAAATCATCTCTTTTAGTAGGAAATGGAGGATAAATGATGAGCGTAAATCGTGAAGATTACATTGTAATTGGTGTAGATATTGGAATGGATTATTATGATGATGAAAGATGCGATGAGTTCGATGAATATGATAGCCAAAATGATGTTGGATCAATGACGTACATCATTGACGGGATGAGTGGAAATTATTTCTTAGTTGGTGAAGTGGTTAGGTATGGTGACGAATATGAAGGTTTTAGTGGTGTAGTGGAGTTAGAAATTGATGAAGCTGCGAAACAACGAGTCAAAGACTTTGTTAAATTGAAGTTTGATTTAGATGTTGAACCTAAGTTAATGGTTGTTACGCATTTTCATTAAAAGCGTAGCTGACTGATTGAGGTAATTCAACTGTTTGTTTGATTTACGCCAGCTACGTGAAAGATTATAACACACTTTGAGGTGAATTTGCATGACTATAGTATTATGGATAATAGGGGCTTACCTGTTTGGGTTAGGCTGTTATCATACAGGTAAGCATAACGGTTACGGTCAAGCGATATTGGATAGGATTAAACGTGATGAGGAGATGAAAAAGCGATGAGTAACTTTAGTGTGGCTATGATTGATACAAAAAACAATGTAGCTAATCAAATTGCAATAAATTTATCTCAAACTGAGGCTCATAATATGGTTGTGGACTTAAGAAGTAAGCGAGACGGGAATAAGTATTGGATTGGTAAGGTTGAATGGTTAGGTCAGAATTAAATAAAATAAAAGTCTAATTTTATGGAAATAAAACACTTGCAATCTTCTAATTAGTGAATTATAATCATAATATAAGTTAATAAAAGGAATTGGAGGCAATGGAATGCAAGAAATGCTTAATAAACTAATTGAAGAAAACAGAGTTCATCAAGAAAGATGGGATGAATTAATAACATTTCTTACAGAAGGAAGAGATCGTGCTCGAACGAACAATGCAATTGAAGTTGAATATGCCTATGTAAATACTATAAACAAACTGGTTGAGCTGTTTAGTAAATAAATTATCATATAAAATATTTGACTTATTGGGAAACAAGGTACGATAAACACCGTAAAATACGGGGTTGAGTTTTTGGGATTTGGCAATAGACATAAATAGCGAAGGAGTGAAATCTGTTTGACTGAAAAAGAGAAGGAATTATGGAAAGACATAAACGAGTTGATAAAGGCAATGCAGAAAATAAGATTCATATGCGATAGAGCCAAATCACATTATATCGAAGAAAGTGACATAGACGAGATACTTGAAGTCACCAAAAAATACGCTTAATCGAACATTTTACACATAAAGGGAGATATCTGATTGAAAGAATATAAGTCATTTAAGTTACCAAAAGGGCTATCAGACGGATTGATTTTCAACATGGCAAGTAGTCGTCAACTAGATATGACAGGATGGAGATGAGAAATTGGAAAAGATAAATATTATCTCAGAAGAAGAACGTATAACTATATTAGGGATGATCGCTACGATAAGTAACTATTTACATGGTCATGCGTCTTATGATGGTGCAGAAGATGAAACAAAAGAAATCATAGATAAACTTGATTATATATTTCGTACGTAATACTTTGATATAAAGGAGGAGTAATTATGGAAAAAGATAAAATTATTGAATTGCTTGAAGAATTACAAGACGACATTCACATGGGAGAAAGTTTAAGTGGCGTTTTGTTAAAATTAGATAATATTATTACTAAAATAGAAACTGAATAAAACTTTTAATTTGAAGAAAAGGAGGAAGTACATTGAAAAACACACATATAATTTCAGCGTTTGCTGGTTCAGGTAAGAGTTATCTAGCAGAGAATAATAAAGAAATGAAGTTTTTAGACTTAGATTCTAGCAACTATCCTAAAGATGATTTTCCAAGCAACTACTTACAGGATATCATTAAGCACGTTAAGACAGGTGACTATGATTACATCTTAATTTCAACTCACAAAGAAATTCGTGAAGCACTCAAAGACAATGATATCAAGTATGCTTTAGTATACCCCCATGCTGAACAAGGTATGAGATTTGGTGACATTTATACCGAACGAGGAAGCAACAAAGAATTTATTGATTTCATGAGTAAGAATTTTCGTGACTTTGTATGGGACTTATTTGATGATTCATATGGCTTCCAAAATGTTATTTATAATGAAGAAACTCTAGCAGATCATATTAAGAATATCAATAGAGACTTCAAACTGTATGATTCACTTCAAATAACCAAAAGGTTCATTGAGAACAATAAAGACATTATGGATGACTATGAATTGGAGGCTCTTCAAACTGTTCTAAAGTCAACAAGGTTTTCAGGTTTGTTTGAAAGTTAATAAATTATAATATAAAACACTCGTTTTAAATGGAGGTGGATAAAATGAATGCGTATACTGATGCTTCAGTCGCAAATGATTATAGCGTACATTCTTATGTATTATTTGATAATGACAAAGTAATATTGCAGAACTGTGAGATAAAAAATGAAAATGATACACAAATTGCAGAACTGCATTCCGTTATTATGCTCTTAACTGAATGCGAAAAGAAAAGCATAAAAAATATAATGGTGCACACTGATAACATCAATGTTGCCACTACATCAGACCAACATAAAAAGTATGGGAAACTGATAAAAACAATGAATGAGTTATTGAAGAAAACAGAATCAAAAATTAAATGGGTTAGCAGAAAGCTTAATAAGGCTGCACATAAGGTTTGCGAATCAGTGAAAAAGATAATAAATGAAACTAATAATGGCAACGTTCTGAGTATTAATCCTTCTGATTTCGTGCTGATTAAGAAAGAACGAATTTATGTTACAAATCATAAGATCGGTTCAATTTCTAAAAACTCCTTAACAGATGTGGAATTGAATCATATCCGTCAATATTATAGCCAAATGATTAAAGCAGAGAAAAGGATTCCCATTGAAAGAATTCTTGAATGGGGATCAAAAAAGAAAACATGTAATTCTAAAAAGGGACGAATTATGTTCGTTGAGAGATTTATCGCAAGAAATCATTCTCTAAATGACATTCTTTTTGAAAGAGCATGTCATGCATTTAATAAAGTATCTATTAGCATCGTATAAAATCAAACTTTTACATGGAGGGTAGAAATGTTCAGTGAATGGAAGCGAAAAAGAGAGCGTAAGAAACTGCAAAGCTGTTGCCTACATGAATATCATAAAGTCTGTGAACATCAAGTGCTTGAGAATGTGGTGAAACTTGCTTGCCACTACGATTTATATTGCCCATTGTGTGAACGTGAGGTAAGAGTGACAGAGAAAACTGCTGAGAGAATATTAGCAAGGCAGGAAGTAAGAAAACAATATGCAAATCAGAATAGTGTTTAATGGGAGTTGAATTATGGACGAATTAGTTGCTAATTGGATGCTACGAGTTGCTGGATTAATTTATCTGTTGTTGTTCGGATCAATTACCATATGGGGAGTAAGAAAAGTAGATGATACAATGACARCATATTTATGGAAGTTGATTAGGGTGTTTAAGAAAATGAAAGGGAGAGTATAAGATGAACAAAAAATCTGCAATAGTGGAAGCAATACTTCTAGGTGGCTCTCCAGCACTAGCAGGTGTTTTAATCAATTTGATGGCAATACCTTTAGTTGGCGAGTTAGCATTAATTAATAAAGTTGCGATGGCTGTCTGTGTTTTGATTGGGATTGTTGGTGGAGTCACAGTTTATAAATTAAACAAGAAATACATTAAAGAATAAATAAAATTGAAGTTTTAACGGACAGTAGACAACAAACTGCGAAATTAGAAAGGGGAATAAAAATGATTGTAAATATCAATAAACCTAGCTGTTATGAAACTGGAAAGTTTGTAAAAAAAGGCGATTTATTAATTGCGAAGGATTCTGAATTTAATTTAACAGAGGGCAGAATCTATGTGGCAGTTAAGAATCAAGGAGAAGGTACATTTGGTGATTGTATATTTGTCGTGAATGATAAAGGCATTGAGCTGGATTATTCAAGAGAATATTTCTGTCATTATGAGGGCGAACTTGTCTCAACAGACTGAAGCACAGTTCAACCAATATCAGCGGTAAGAGGTGAGCATTGTCTCACTTTAAATAAACTATAAACTAAACCATATGACACGGAGGAATTTATTCATGAAAAAGAAAGTAGCAATATTAGTAGTAGCTATCGTAGCAGCATTTTTAATCGGTGGAATCTTCATCGGATCACAAATTGGAGCTTCAAGTGGATGGTCAAATGAATTAACAAGTGAAGTAAATAAACAATTAGGTGCTGTTGGATTCGAGAAGAAAGAAGAAATCCTCCAAAGTGATATTACAGCAGAAATGAAAGAAGTATTAGACCCGAAGATTGCTGAAGAAGAAGCAGCATTGAAGAAGATGTTAGAAGAATATTATGAGCTTAAATTACAGGGGCTAGAAAATTCTCCTGAATTCGCAGAACTGGAGAAAAAAATTGAACAAATTCGACTTTCGATCTTTAATCGCTACAAAGTTGAAATAGACTCAATGTTTAATGGAACATGACCATTCAAGAATCCCTTATTTTACAGGGGTTTTAGAGGGTAGATATTCCGATAAAATGTAGTTTTTAATGGGAGGGTAGCCAATGACCATTGTAGGTAAACGCTGTGAGGTTGAAGATGATTTTGTTGTAAAAATCAGAAGGAAAAGATTGTCAAAACAAGGCACTATCGTTGGTTTCTATTTGAATGAGTATTGGCATCCATACTTATATCGAGCTTTTCATATAGAATTTGATGATGGATCAAAGGATACTCACATTGCTAAAGATGTCAAGATTTGCTCATGAAACAGAAAATTTATTGGAAAAGAGGAAAGCGAAAATGAATTGGGTAACATTTTTTACTATAATTTCACCTGTGGTTGTAGCAATAATAGGTAGTGTTGTAGCATATTTCCAAGCAGTAAAAACAAGTAATATTAAAATTAAGGAATTAGAAACACAATCAAAACATGAATTGGAAACAATTAAAGAGCTTCATGTAAACGAATTAGAAAAAATTAATGCTGAAGTTAATGCACAAGTTCTATTATATGAAAAGAATAAACAGGCAGATTTAACATTGGGAATGCTTGAAATGATAATGAAAGACCCGAAAGGTAAAGGTAAATTATTAAGTGAATTTAACAAAGTCTTTAAATGACGGCATTTATTTAGAAACAAAAGAATAAATTATAATTGTTGACATATATTTAATTAATAAACTATAATATAAAATATATAGTAGAGGAGGAAAACGATGCCATATGGAAACGTTCTACTGTGATGGAAGCCAACATAAGGAAATGAATCGAATGGGGGTTGGGGTAGTCAAAGGTAGCGTAGATATTTACTATAACATTCCCACATTTGACTGGAAGAGATGTACACATGAAATAATTGCAATCACAAAAGCGATCAGCTTTGCAATCAAAAATAACACAAGTAATATTGTTGTTGTCAATGATGACAAGCAGCTAGTGAATATGATACAAAAAGCTAAAGTGAACATTAAGTTAAAAAGCAAAGGATTTAAAAAGAAAGCTGAATTCACTCGACTAATGAAGCTGGTAAAAGAACATGACGTATTAGTAAGAACACCACAAAGCGAGTTTGATAAGAGGCAAATACTGAAATGTCATCATTTAAGTAGAACTTATTTGAGGGAATTTGAACTTGTAAAATAGAGGTTTTATAAGGAGGGAAGCAATGAGTCGAGAAATCAAGTTTCGTGCATGGAGTAAAGAACGAAATGAAATGATCTATCCAGATCATAACAATTGGTACGAAAAAGCATTCTTAGGTAAAAACGGTTTCTGGCAAACAACACAATTAAGCACAATCCTGAATAATACAAAAATAGTGCCAATGCAATACACAGGACTGAAGGATAAAAATGGTGTTGAGATTTATGAAGGCGATGTAGTGGAATTTGATGACGGCTATGGAATTAGCGAAGATGGATACATGGATATAAGAAATAAAGGGATTGTTGACTATGACGATGAAACGATGTCTTACTATTTTACAGATAGAGAGAACGTTGAAATGCACGAAGTAGATTTTGATAACTTGGTTGTATTAGGAAACATTCACGAAAATCCAGAGCTGCTTAACAACAACTAAAAGTCTGTTTTTATAGGAAGGAGATGTTCAAGTGGACAGAACAACAAAAGCTTTATTGAAACATGCAAACAATAATAAGCCTTCTAAACTTCAACAATTGCAATCAAATTTCGATGAATATAAAAGAAATAACGAAGTTAAAGTGTCTGCAATTACTGAGCTAAGGAAAGAAAATGATTTGCTACACATAGCTTTAGCACTAGCCTTGACTGAGCTTGAAGATCAAAACTTAATGAACGACACATACTGGAGGATTCAAACTCTTTTGGACTCTAAATAAGAAGATGTAAAACAGGACTTTTAATTGAAAGGAGGATATAAAAAATGCTTGCATTAATTTCTGAGGTGGCACTAAAAATAGGAGAACATAGACAACACTCGCTTTGTAAGCCAAAAAACAAGCATGAGGCATTTGTAATCCTAGAGGGTTTTTATAATGAAGCAGATAAGTTTATTGAAGGCAACTATGAATTAGCTCTAAATGTAAAATATGGGAATTTAGCTCCAGCAACAGGACAGGATTCTGTCATTGACAATACAGATTACAAGGGTGAATTGTTGAAAAAACTAGATGAATATCTAATAAAAACATGATTTTAAATGAAAAGGAGAGAGACTATGACAAAAGTAAAAGTAGGTCAAATGGCGATTTATGTTCAGAGAAATGAAGGGGAAAATGCTACTTGGGAATATTTAGTGGCTAAGAATGTTTTTGATAATATGGCTGACTTTAGAGGAGAGTATGGAACAATATATATGCATGCTTTTGAAGACCATGAGCTAAATGGCAGTGATATTCTTAAAGATCAAGTACCTGACGCTACATTCAATCTTCTCTTTAATAATAATAATCCTGTGATTGCCAAGAAAAAACTATTTGGAGATTACACATTTGAGCCGAAGACAAAGTAAATGTTCAATTTTATCGTTTAAAAATATTTAATTAGTAAATTATAAATAAAACACTTGCATTGATGAAAATGGTAAACTATACTATGTAAGAAGATAAATGGGAGAAGGTGATAGTTTGATTGGAGTTATCATAACCGCTATATTCGCAGCCTTATTATTCGGAATAATATTCTTACTTTATAAAGAGCCAGATAGTTCGTTAATAAGTTCTACTGAATGGATCAAGAATTATCACGATGAGCAAGACAAGGAGTAATAAATGAAGCCATACAAAGTTACAGCAATATTAAGTAAGCCTGAACAAATGGAATACAAATTAGATAATGTCGCAATCATTTATTGGGGAGTTAAAGTTGAGATGATGGGGGAGGGTCATACCATTGAATCCATCGTCACATTTGATAAAATAGGCAAGGCTAAAAAACTAAAAGTAGGGGACGTGTTTGAACGATGACAAGATTGGCTCTGAATGATGAAGCAACTGTTATGAATCTGCTTAGTGAAATGGAAAGCGACTTGTATTTCGGGAGGATTAACTCTAAAGATGTAGGAAAACTAATCAAAACAGCTCGTGGCTTATTGATTGAATTACATCTTACTCGATCCAGTTTAGACGAAGATGAGTCGGACGATTTAAATACACGTATTTTAGCAGCTCATTCAAAAAATTATGCTATGCAAATGTTTGAATCAAACAAGCCAATTTAGGAGTGATGCAATTAGTGGAGAATTACGAAGACATTCTAATTAAACGAATTAATAAATTTGTAAGTTTCATGGAGAATAAGCATGGTAAGTTGAGCGTAGGATTAACAAACAGTGTGGACAAGGTGAGAGAAAACTTACGAGTGTTTGAAGTTGTATATCCAACCATTGATAAGACAACTGACTTGATTTATTGGGCAGAACGACACAGTGAAATTAAAGAGGTCGAGATTGCATTTAAAGACTTAGCTGATAACTTTTGGGATTGATTGAACAAATAAGGGGATAGGGGGTGTTAATATGACAGAAACAATTGAAGAAAAAGTATCCAAGCCTGATTTTAAGTTGAGATTGAGTGAGAAATATGCGATTGATACGGATAAATTAAATATCATCCTTAAAGAGCGATATGAGACTAGGGTGGGTAAAGGGAAGTTTGCTGATTACAGTGGGGAATTCGCTTACAAAAGTATTGCTTACTTCCAAACATTTGACCGATTAGCTGATTGGTTAGTACAGAATGCCATGTTTACAACTGATAGTGTTGAGCATATGTATGAGTTTGCTGATCAAGTTGTTGAGTTGAAGAAGGAAATGGCTGGATTCTTGAAGGATAAGGTTGTTATTCAGAACGAAGATAAAAAGAAGGGTGATGAATAGACATGAATGTTTCGTTTGATGGTATTGCTGTTACGGAAAAAATTATCCAATATGGAGATTTGTTTCAGGAAACAGAAGATGGTACTTATTATTTGCTTGTAGAAAGACCCAAAATTGCCCTCATTTCATTGAGTGGAAAAGACTTTTATGAAGAGTTTGGACAGCTTGATGAAGCAATCAGTAATATAAAGTTGTTCATTAAAGATGGAGAACTAATACATCTTACTCAAGACCAGTGGCAGTTCCAGTTAAAACGAAAGTAGGTGAGATATTGAAATTAGAGTTAATCTTGCCTGTCCCAACATCAATAAACGCATTGTATATCAATGAATTTCGATACAATCCTAAAACTAGACAGCGTGAGATGACGGGAGCCAGGATATTATCTAAAGCTGGAGCTAAACGAAAAGAAGAAATAGCGTTTCATGCAAAGCAGCAAATGGAAAAACAAGAATGGGATTATGAATGGACTAAAGAGAACTTTGTTTATCAGGATGCTGTGATTCACTTTGCAAGACGAGGATCAGATGATAACAACATATACAAACTCCTTAATGACACCTTAGAAAAAATCGCATATGACAATGATTCAAGAGTATTAGTTAGGACTCAAAGGATTGTCTATGATTCAAGTAATCCTAGAGTAGAAGTAACGCTTACACCCGTTGATTTTGTTGGTGTATTTGAGAACAAGGATGAAGCAGACAAGTTTGAACAAAATTGTATTAATTGCACAAGACATCGAAATGGAAGATGTTCAATACTAGTCGATTCGCTGAATGGTACGGTACGAGAAGAAATTGGATCAATCAATGAACCAGTTTGCGTTAAATTTAAAAACAAAGATTAATAAATAAATTAAATTAATTTGCAAATCTAGTTGATAAATCTTGAAAAAACGTATATATAAGTAGTGTAGGCTATTTTTACAAAATAGCTGATTAGTAAATTATAATCAAAATAAAAAACAGAATGTAAAAGGGGAGTTTTATTCAATGACAGAACAAGTAAAAGTATTAAAAGAAGGCTTCAACAAAGCAACAGTAGTAGGAACATTAGTAGAAAAGAACTTAAAAGAAACATCATACACGAAACAAGATGGTACAGTAGTTGAGCAAATTAAGGGAACAATCAGTATCCGCACTGGAGAAAATGAAGTTCACCAAGTTCAACTACAAACTAATAAGTTTACTAAAGCAGGAACAGAAAATACTTTCTATAAAGGATATAAAACAATTGAAAATGAATATGTAAGTGTAGCTGACTTAGTTGATAATCCAACATTAGTTCCAACTCAAGTTAAAGTGGATGGCAAGGCAACTACTAATGAATACTACGGTCAAGATAGTCAGTTTAAGCAATATCAACAAATTGAAGGCGCGTTTGTTAATCGCTTAACTGATAAAGACGATCCGACTCCTCGTGCAACCTTTGAAGTTGAGGTTTTCGTGAGCAAAACTAAGCCTGAAACAGACCGAGAGGGAGAAGAAACTGGTCGTGCAATTGTAGAGTCATACATCCCTACCTACTCAGGAATTGTCCCATATAAATTTGCAGTAATCGAACAAGGTGCAGACTTCTTCTTAAATGATGTCAAAAAAGGACAAACGATTAAAGTATTTGGTCAAATTGTTAATAAACGAGTAGAGACTGTTAAATTGATTGAGTCTGGCTTTGGTGATCCTATTGAAGAAAAATCAGTTTCATATACTACTGAATCATTAATTTCAAACGCATCAGTTCCTTACGAAGAAGACAATGTAAAAGCATTCAATCCAGAATTAATCAATGAGCGATTAGTGAAGCGTGAAGTTTATCTTGAACAACAGAAGAATCGTGGGCAACAATCTGCATCTCAACAACCACCAATGGCTTCATTTGGAGGAGGAGCTACTACACCTCCTAAGAAGAATGACGTACCAGTAGACGTTAGCAATCTGTTTTAAAAATAAGTTTAATTAATAAATTATAAATGTTATATATGGAAACCGAGGAGATAAAACTCCTCCAAACTTAAAAGAGAATGGAGAATGATTATTTAATGACAGTTATTGATATTTTCAACCCACAGATTTCTAAAATTGCACGAGGACTTGAAGGTAAGGCGATATTAGTCTACTCTGACAATGGTTTAGGGAAAACTTATCAAGCTACTCGTATGCCACGCCCATATTATATTGGCTTCGAAATGGGTATCCGTGGGATTTCAGGTGTTCCTTTTGCTCCAATCAATAGTTGGGGAGATTTTAAGAAAATTAACAAACAGCTAACTGATCCAAAAACAGTAGACAAAGCACGAGAACTTTATCAGACAATTATTTTCGATGAAGTTTATGCTTCAGCTCGTATGGCACAAGATTACATTTGTCGTAAATATGGGGCAGAACATATGGGAGAAGTTGCGCCTAAGACTGAAAATCGTCCAAACTTATATGTAGCATATGAAGCTGAATACTTCCGTGAAATTGATAAGCTATTGAAAAGTGGATATACGCTAATGTTCATTGGACATGAGACTGTAGACAATGACACTAAACAAATTATTCCTAAAGGCGACAAGCGTAGTATGCAAGTAATTCGTGACAATGCTGACTTCTGTATCTGGTTATCAAATAACGGAGTTGACGATGAGGGAGTGCCAGTTAATTCATCTGCTCATTTCTTCCAAACTCCACAATTCTTTGCTCGTAGTCGCTACACTAAAATGGTTAACACAATCGCTAACTATACAGCAGAAAACTTAGAAGCTGCAATTACTAAAGCGATTGAAGACGAAGAGAAAGAAAAAGGTGTTCAATCGGTATCATTCAGCGAACAAAAAGAAATGCTGATCCCCCAAACTCAAGACTTAACTTCATTAGTAGCAGAAGTTCAGGCATTAGGCGGAAAACTTGCTGAAGCTGGGTTCTTACAAGACGTAGTTGATTTAGTCGAGAAACACCTTGGTAAAGGAATTAAAGTTACTGATGCTAAAAAAGGTCAAGAAGACATTGTTTCAGTATTGCTTGATGACGTGAAAGATTTAGTTTCTGAAAAAGGTCTTAATTAATCAATTATAATCAAAATAAATACGAACAACAACTTAATTGCGTAGCAACTCCCATACTGCTACGCAATCTTTTTACAAATTATATCCTATTCCAATACAAAGGAGAGAACATATGAATGTAAAATCCACGATTGTTGATGCAGCTAACCAAATTGTGACGAAACATTTGATTAAACGATTTATCGGTGAGATCAATTTCTTCTTTCAAATTGTAGAAAAGGGAACTCAACTCATTGTAATTAAAGACAAGATGATTATGAGCGTAATTGACGCTACAGAAAACACGAATGCAGAGAGATTAATTGAAGTATTCTGTAAAAAATTCACAGATAAAACGAATATTTTAGTGGAAGTTATGGTGGAAGAAAAGTTTCAAACTGAGACATTAACACTTATAACACAGAATGGCGAGAAATATTACATTCAAGACTTCAGCAAGTATTACTTAAAACTATAGAAGGGAGTCGATTTAGCACATGGCTAGACTTCCAAAGTGTCCAATATGCGATAAAGAAGTAGAGAAAATTGAAGGCGAGTTTGTTAAGCATTCAAGTAAAACGTATCACAACAATTGTTATCAGCAATTTGAATTAAGAAAACAACACAGATCAGAACTCCTTGAGTATATATGTGATTTATATAATATGAAAGTTCCTACAGGATTTATCCTAAAACAAATTAAGGATTTAGAAACGGATTCAGGTTATACATTAAAAGGAATTGAACTCTCACTTAGATATTTCCATGAGATTGAGGGCAATTCAGTTGAATCAGCAAACAAGAAATATACAACTCAAGGAATAGGAATTGTTCCATATGTGTATGAGAATGCGAAAAAATTTTACACCAACCTTCAGCAATTGAGGAGTAGCAATGCTCAAATTGACTATTCCATTGATGAAGAAACAATTATTTCATCTCCACCAAAAACGAGGAAAAAGAAACTAATTGATATTAATCAAATATAAACAAAAACGAGGTGATTTTTATCATAAATGAATTACCACTTTATAAGGATAAGGAATTTTTATATCAGAAGTTAATTGTAGAAGGATATTCTACAAAAGAATTAGCAGAAGAAATAGGGTGCGTTGTTTCAACTATTAATGTCAACCTTCAAAAATTTGGAATAAAAGTCCGTTATAAAAAGTGGATGAAAGTGCTAGATAAATATGGACAAGAAATTTCTGATTTATATATAAATGAACAAATGAGCGCAGAAGATATAGGTGTGAAGATGGGAATTAGTGGCTATATCATTAGAGTAGTTTTGAAAGAACTAAATGTAAAGTTTAGAACAAAAAGTGAAGTAGCAGTGCTAAAAAACGAACAAAATGATTATCGTCAATATAAGTTGAATGAAGACTACTTTAAAATATGGTCATCTGAAATGGCTTATATATTAGGGTTTATAGCTGCTGATGGTTGTATTTCTACAGACGAAGAAAGATGTAGCTATTTACTTAAAATAACACTTAAAGACACAGATAGTAATCACCTTCTAAAAATTAAAAATGCACTAGATTATGAAGGTGTTATCTACTTCCATGAAAATAACGCATCTCCCATAGTAAACAAGGTGACAGATGGATGTACATTAGCTATAAAATCTAAAACTCTAATCAATGATATTAAAAAGATTGGAATAAAGGAGAGGAAATCTTTTAATAAAGAAGTACCTGTTAGCCTACCTAAAAAATTTGAGATTGACTACATTAGGGGATATTTTGATGGAAACGGATCAGTAGGTGTACAGTATCCTACTACATCAGGAGGACTTAAAACAAAAACAACTCAAATAAGAGTAAGGTTTTGTAGTGCGAGTAGAGCTAATCTTTATCAGATACAAGAGATCCTATCAAAATACGGAATTAAGAAAAAGAGAGTTCCTGAAGTGACCTCTAAAACTGCTGTAGATATATGCTATAGCACAAAAGAGAGTTTAATTCTTTACCGATTGTTCTATCAAAACAAGGATGCTATGTATTTGGATAGAAAGAAAATTAGATTTGAAGAAGCAATAACAGAAAGAGAAAAAACATTAATGATTAATAAGTTATAACTTTTTCAAGAAAAGGAAGTGTCGAGTGAAAACAATACTACAAGACAAGATTGCAATTTTACATGTATTCGCTGGATTAATAAAGAACCCTGAGCTAATTGGAAATACAAAAGAGTTCAAACTCTCAACAGAGGACTTTCCAGAGCGATTCCATCAAATTATCTACGGAGCGATTTACAACCTATTTTCAAATGGAGGGGAAAAAATCTCAGTAATTGAAATAGATAAATTGTTACGTGAGTTCCCTACTCAATATCACATATTCAATGAAGCAAATGGGCTTGAATACTTATATAAAGTTGAAGAAATCGGACAGCCTGAAAATTTCTTGCTTCATTACAACACTGTCAAAAAGTTTTCATTCCTAAGATCATGCAATGCCTGTGGTATAGACATTACAGATATTTATGATTCATCAATTGTAGACATTAAAGAACTTGAAAAACAACAAGAATCTTTTAATGACATGACACTTGCAGAAATGGTTGCACATATTGAAGGAAAGCTAATTAGTTTAAAAGATGAATTTCTATTTGATTCAAATGGAAAAGGCAGCCATATGTCTGAAAACTTGCGTGAAATAGTCGCTGAAAAAATGAAGAGTCCAAGTTACGGTGCAAATTTAAACTCAGGTCTATACACTGCTGCAACTCGTGGAGCCAGATTGAAGAAGGTTTATATGGTGTCTGCGCCATCTGGGACTGGAAAATCAAGGTTTTCATTGGCATCAATGTTGTCAATCTGTGTTCCTGAAATTTGGGATGAGAATAAGAAAGAGTGGATCAAAACTGGAGCAACAGGTCGCTGTTTATTCATCACAACTGAACTCGAAGAAGATGAAGTAAAAATCCCTGCTCTATGCTACATTGCCAATGTCCCTGAAGATAGACTACAAAACGCTACATTGACAGCAGAAGAGCAGCAACGTATTTACAAAGCAATCGACATACTTGAAGAAACTCCATTTTGGTTTGAAGAATTACATGATTTCGATTTAGAAGATGTAGAGCACACTATTGTAAAGAACATCAGCAAAAACAACATCTCGTATGTGTCCTACGATTATATTCATACATCAATGAAAATCTTCTCATCTATGGCTAAGGCAGGCGCAAAAGGACTTCAAGAGCATCAAATTTTATTGCAAATGTCTATTCGTCTTAAAGAGATTGCGAACAAACACAACGTTTTCCTTGCCACTTCAACTCAATTGAACAGCAATTATAAAGAGGGAGAAATGGATGATGGCAGTCTTTCAGGAGCTAAAGCGATTGCACAAAAGGTTGATATGGGAGCTTTATTGTTGGACATTAATAGTAAAGATGAAGAAATAATTTCATCAGTTATGCACAGTGGAATACCAGTACCATTTGGATTAAAGCCGAATCTTAGCTTAAATATTTATAAAAACCGAGGGAACAAATGGAAACGTGTAAGATTGTGGATTCATTTTGACCATTCTACACTTCGAACAACCGATGTCTTTTCTACGGACTACAAGGGAATTCTTATTCCTAATCTAAAACCACTTAAAGTTCAGTTTGAAGAGGAAGATGAAGAGGAAGACTTAGATATTTTGCCAGACGGAGCTTCAATTGATGCTCTTCCTGTATCATTCGATTTCTAAAAGAGGTGAATCACAATCATTAGGCATAATAAGGATCACCTCAAATCGAGTTTAACGATTAGTGATATTAAGCAATTATTAACAAGTCTTGGTGCAGACGACTTTATAGATGAAACCGATTCAAAAGGACAATTAATTACAAATACAATTTGTCATAATCAGCATAGTGGAAGCATGAAGCTCTACTACTATGAAGAGGGAAAGTCATTTCATTGTTATACGACTTGTGGTTGTTCGTATGATGTGTTCGGTTTATGTCAAAAAGTGTTTTCAAATAGAAATCAAGAACTTTCATTCACAGCATCAGTTGATTATGTAGCGAGAGCAACAGGAAAACAATTCGGTTTTGGGTTCGGACTAGAGCTTGAAAAAGAAGATAAGCTGAGCGAGGAACTTCAATGGATGCAGAGAATGTCCAAGAAGAAACGTGTTGAATTGCCTGAACTGAAGACGTACTCAGAGAAAATTCTCGATGTGTTTTCAAATGTTCATCATCCAGAATTTCTTAAGGACAATATTTCGAACGCAGCTATGACTAAATTTAAAATAATGTATTACAACAAAGACAACCGAATTGTTATTCCTCATTATCATCCATTAACAGGAGACTTGATTGGAATTAGAGGACGTGCATTAAACCAGTGGGAGATTGATTCTGGCTATAAGTATTTACCTCTTAGCATACAAGGCAAAATGTACAATTTCCCTTCGTATGGACAGCTTTACGGCATGTATCAAAATCAGAATGTAATAAAAAAACTGAAAAAAGTTGTTCTGTTTGAAAGCGAAAAGAGCGTTCTTCAATGTGAAAGCTACTACCCAGACAACAATTTTTCAGTAGCAATGATGGGTAGAAATATTTCTTCTATGCAAGTCGAGATGTTACTTAATCTTGGAATTGAAGAGATAATAATTGCCACTGATCGAATGTACAAAGAACATGGCAGCGACGAAGAAAAAAGAGACATTGAATATCTTGTTAAACTAGGGAGAAGATTTTCCCCGTATGTCAGAACATATGTATTGTTTGATGAATTAAATGAAACAAAATATAAATCATCTCCTAGTGACTTCGGTTTGAGCACATTAAATTCGCTATTGAAGAACAAAAGGGAGATATTAAATGTTGTTAATTAATAAATTATAACCAAATAAAATATGAGTTTTAGAGGAGGAAATAATAATGAATATACCTAAATACCCAGAAGACTTCTTTAGCTTTGCAGAAGGATATGATGTTCCTAATAACATTATTAATGAATGGATTAAAACAAAGATTAAGCAACTAGAAGAGAATCCTAATTTGCCGTATTCATTAATTAGCAGTGGCAACACAAGTGTAAGAGTTGATAGATTATATGATGAAGATGGAAAGTACGAAATTAATGTAATTAAGAACTATAGTCAGGCTTACATTTATTAGAGAGATTTTATCCTTCACCTCTAACACGTTTGGTTAATGCCAAAAGGAAAATGGGATCAAGTTTAGTCTTACTTGCATATTCAACAAATGCTAACCAATCAGAGGAAATTGGCTGAGGTGTGTATGGAGACTTTTGTATTTTAATTAGCTCATCCAGTTTAGCTTCAATATCATCAAGTCTAACTGTAACTGGCTTTGGTGGATTCATGGTGTCACCTACTTTATATAATAATTACATTTTAACACAAAGGAGAAATTAAATGACTTGTATCGTTGGATTAGTACATGAAGGTGTGACTTACATTGGAGGAGATTCATTAGGATCAAACGGTTACTCCAAAACAGTGAGAAAAGATAAGAAAGTATTTAAGTTGAAAGACACTGATAATGCAATTCTAGGATTCACAAGTTCTTTCCGAATGGGACAGCTTTTAATGTATGCTACTGGATTAATTGATAGTCGAGATGAGCCAAATATTGACCACAAATATCTTGTAACTAAATTTGTTCCCAATGTTATTTCCACATTTGAGCATGGAGGATTTGGTAAAAATCATAGTGGAGATAAAAGTGGTGGCACATTCTTATTGGGCTACAAAGGCAAGTTATATAACATTGAAGATGACTATCAAGTTGGAGAGTCTTCAGATAATTACGATGCATGTGGCTCAGGAGTGTATTTCGCATTAGGATCATTACATGCAACTGAAGGTGCAGATTTGTCTCCAGTTGAGAGAATTCGATTGGCGTTACAAGCAGCGAGTAAATTTAATGTTAGTGTTGCACCTCCATATTACATTATGAACACAGAGAATGATAAAGTTGTAGAATTTAAAGATTAAATAATAAAGAATAAATAATTGGGAGGTAAATAAATGAAAATATTAGATAAAACATACATCTTCGAAAAAGCTAGAAACAAACATACAGGTGAAGTATTAGAACGAGAATCTAGACGAAAAGGACATAAACTCAAGTTTGACTATTTGGAGATAGATGTTCCACTCGTATACTCGTATCTTGAAGGTGGATTTGTCAGAACGAGTAAGATTGAATCATTTGAAGTTAAAAGTAAAGAGGTAGTTGTTACAACTATAAATAGTATTTATACGTTTAGCGAAGCAGAATAAAATAACAAATTGATTGAGAAGGGGGAAGGTAATTGATAGAATTTCTTGAAGCATTAGCTGAATTCAAAATAACGGTATATGGTGGTTTTGCTATAGTTACATTGCTAATGTGGGGGTTCTGGTTTGTTGTAGGTTTAATAACGATATACCAATCAAGGCTCTTTAGACCTACTAGAAAATTTATAGGGTCAGTCCTAATTTTAATTAAACCAAGTAAGCAGTATCACCAATATGTCAGTCTGCATCGAGCTGGCTATATTTATAAATGGAGTTTGAATTTATGCTTATTAAAAAATGGAAAAGGGGTAAAAAAATGAAAATCAGATCAATCAAATTAATCAATGAATTATTAGAGGCTAACGCCAAAGGTTATGGTTCTACAGCAATGAGCCAAAAACCACTTTATATTATTGGATATGAAGAAACAACAAAAACTGGATTGACTGCATACGGAGAAGCACAAGCCACAGATGAACTATTTAAAGAGATTAATAAACTATTTACAAATTTAGAGAAGAATATCATGGAAATCTACGTTGAATAAAATACCGATTTTATATGGAGATGAAGAAAATGCAGAATATCAAGGTAAATATCTGGTTTTACGATGAACTGCTTGAAAGTGATATAGAAACGTTGGTATATAAGGGTTTAGACACTGATCAGAACATGTTTGAGGCAATTTCTAAGAATATGGTGATAACAGTCGGTCATGGAAGGCGATAAAAGAAGTCTTTTATTGGATAAAGGAGGAAGAAGAGATGGCAAAGTATATTAAGAAACCAATTCCAGTTGAAGCAGAGCAATATCAGAAAGGAATGGAAGATGGTTTTATACAAGTATTTGAAGAAGAGAATAATCATCCTATGAAACCATATATACAAACACTTGAAGGAAAGCTGACTTTTGATGAAGATGCTTATATCGTAACTGGAATTAAGGGAGAGCGATGGGCAGTAAGGAAAGACATATTTGAAGAGACATATGATTTAATTAAAGAGTAAAAGGGATTTTTTATTTGTCTTTAATATCAAATTAATAAATTATAATATAACTAGAGAGAGGTTGATGAATATTTACCAATTAAAAGGAGCTAACAACCTCTTTAATGTAGTAGAGGTATTGGCAGAAAATCGTGGGTTAAATAAAGAGGATTTAGAGTGGCATTTATCACCAACTAAATTTGAACATCCAGCGTCAGACTTACCGAATATGGAAAAAGGAGTTAATGTTCTTTTTGACCATATTGCACGAAACAGCAAAATCTTCATTTTTATTGATGGCGATAATGATGGTTTCGATTCATCAGCAATTTTATTATCAAACTTACGAAAAGTATTTAAGCGTGATTTCGACTATGCACTACACGTTAATAAAAAGCATGGGATTGAAGTTGAATTAATTCCTGAGGGTACTAACTTAATTATAGCACCCGATTCTTTATCAAACGAGTATGAAATTTATGAAGAGTTGGCTAAAAAAGGAATCGAAATTATCTTATTGGATCACCATGAATGTGAAAAGGATTCAGAGTTTGCAACAATTATCAATCCGAAATTGCCACAAAGCACATATCCAAATACTGAAATCAGTGGTGCAGGTATGGTATATAAATTCATTCAAGAAATCGACAAACGATTAGGAACGAATGAAGCTGATTATTACTTGGATTTAGTTGCCTTCGGTATGGTTGGAGATGCAATGAAGATTTCTGAAAAGGAAACTAAGTGGCTTGTTACAAAGGGGTTAAGTCAGATTAATAACGACTTCCTTAAAGAGCTAATTAAAAAGAATCTTGAGGATGGCACTGAATTGACTCCTAATGTGCTAAGTTTTAAATTGCTGCCTAAGATTAACAGTTTGATTCGTGTTGGAACGCAAGAAGATAAGCTGGAATTATTCAAAGCAATGTGTGGACATGAAGAAACTACTATCAATCCTAAGTTAAGACGACCAAATAAAGAAGAGTCTTATGGTGAACGAGTATCGAGAATTTGTAATAACACCTATGCAAAACAAGCAAGAATGCGAGATAAGATTTATGAAGAATTGAAACTTCAGATTGCAGAGAAGGATTTAGATAAGAATCGTATTATTGTATTAAATGTTAAATCAGATTTTCCTGATAACTTCACAGGTTACATCGCTTCAAAAGTAGTAGGCGATTATCGTAAGCCAGTAGTTATATTGCGTGAAGACAATAAGGAAGAGAATGAAGGATTCAGAGTTGGTTCTTTACGTGGCTACGATCCTTTAATTGCAGATACAAATACATTCTTAAACACTTTAGGGCTATTCGAGTATGTGTCAGGACACAATCAAGCTGCTGGTGTGAAAATCAAGTTTGAGAATATTAAGTATTTGAATGAATTAATCAATGAAGCATTGTATGAATTAGATGCAGATGAATCATATATGGTGGATTTAATCATGAATGCTAAATCGTTAACGAAAGATTTCATATTAGATGTATCAAGATACGATAAATTATGGGGCAAAGGGTTAGATCAGCCACTTTATGCAGTAGAACAGATTGAAGTCAATTTAGGCGATGCGGAAGTGATTGGAAAAGGCGAAAATATCCTCAAATTTAACGTAAATGGCGTTGAATTCATCAAATTTAGTGACATTTCGAAGCTTTTTGACCTCAAAAAAGACAATAAAACAGCAATTTTAAACGTTGTTGGTAAAACAGGATTGAATAGTTGGAGAGGAAATGTAACTCCACAATTTGTGATTGAAGCAGTTGAGATTGTTGAAGTTAAGGATAGTGCGAGATTTGTATTTTAATCAAAAAATAGGAGGGTGAATGAGATGGAACAAGCAAATAAACTTATTAAGTTTTGTCCTTATTGTGGACATGAATCTGAAAAGAACTTCATTGCTACTTTATCAAATGGCGGTGCATGGTATTGTGAAAGCTGTGAAGAAGAGGTTGAAGCATACGTTTTAAGCAAATAAAAAAGCATAAAATAAACTTTTTATTGGGTAACGGGTAAATCAGCTAAAATACAGCAATCATATAAGTTTCATAAAATGATGCTCACAAACCCTGTCATATCAACGATTGTAGCCTAGTTTTTCAGCGTTTTCAGCATATTTAATAAATTATAAAATAAATGCAAAATAAAACAACTCTTTTATTGGATAAATTTTCGTTTATTAGTTGTAATTAGTAAATTATAAGTATATAATAAGAGTGTAGTGATTAGATCGTTAATTGCTGCACTCATTTTTTGATATAAGGAGGGATTAGCTTGGTAATTGAAATGAGTGAAGTTAATGATACTGATACTGTTAATGAATTAATTATAAGAACAATTGATCCAACAATTGCATTAGCTGAGAATGCTATGTTGAGACATCGACCTGATTTGTTTGATGAATGGGATTTTGAGAAGAATGATGAGCTTGGATTGGATATTTATAAAATGACAAATGGAATGGATCGAAAAGTAAATTGGATATGTAAAGATTGTGGTAGTGATTATATATCAGCTATTTGCTATAGGAGTATAAGAAGTCACGGCTGTCATTATTGCTCTGGGATGAAGGTTAATCATACAAATTCATTAGAATCCTTAAGACCCGATTTGCTTAAAGAGTGGAATTTCAATAAAAATATAGATGTTACTCCAGATAAAGTTACAATAGGTAACAGTCTAAAAGTTTGGTGGAAATGTAATAAATGTAAGAGTGAATATGATATGAGAATAAATCATAAAGCTACTGGCATAAACTGCCCTTATTGCAGAGGCTATAGAGTTAACGAAACTAATTCTCTAAAGTCATTAAATCCATTACTTGCTAATGAGTGGCATCCAGTAAAAAACAGCTTATCTTCAAGCGATGTTACAGTAAGTTCTAATAAAAAGGTTTGGTGGCTAGGTGAATGTGGGCATGAATGGGAATCAAGCTTAGTAAATAGAAAGAAGGGCAATGGGTGTCCTATCTGTAGTGGGAAGAAAATTTTTATAGGTTTCAACGATATGTGGACTACGAATCCAGAATTGGCTAAGCTACTCGCTAATCCAGAAGATGGATATAAATACACTTTTATGAGCAATAAGAGAGTGGATTGGAAGTGTAATGTTTGTCAGGAGGTCATCAATAATAAGCAGATAAGTTCTATTTCTGTAAAAGGGTTATCTTGCTCTAGCTGTTCTGATGGAGTTAGTTATCCTGAGAAATTTCTATTTAATACTTTGAAGCAGACTAATATTAAAATACATCCACAAAAGAGATTTGACTGGTCAGATGGGAAGGTTTATGATTTTTATCTTCCTGATTTAAATACTATTATTGAAGTACACGGACTTCAGCATTATGAAAGAAGACTAAATAGAGGTGGTAGAAACCTCAAAGAAGAACAAGAAAACGATAAACTGAAGTTTGCTTTAGCAAAAAATAACAGTATTGAAAATTATATTGTTATAGATGCTAGAATTTCTGACAAAGGCTACATTATTAAAAGTATTTGCTTAAGCGAATTATCAAAGATTCTACCTTTAAAGAGCATTGATTGGATTAAGGTTCAAGAAGATTCTATAGCCTCGATAATAAAAAAGGCTTATGAGCTATGGAACTCAGAAATAAATTCTTTAGAAGAAATTGTAGAATTATTAGGAGTATCGGTAGGGACATTAAGAAGATATCTAAGAGGAGGAAATAAAAATGGATTCTGTAAATTCCCTAGAATCTCTAAAGCTCATTCAGTAAGAGAGTCTGTTCGAAGGAGTGTAGTCCAATTAGATTTAGATGGTAATTATGTTAATGAATACGATGCTGTTGTAGACGCCTCTAGAGCTATAGGAAGCAAAGCATCGTTAATATCAGCATGTTGCAAAGGCAAAGCTAAAACAGCATATGGATTTAAATGGGTTTATAAAGAAGATTATTATAAGGAGGTAAACAATATTGTCAATGATTAATCTCCATTCTCACAGTGACATATCCAATATTCGATTAATCGACTCCTTAGCAAAAGTAGAGGATTTAATACAAACCGCAGCAGATTTAGGCTTAAGCGGTGTAGCCTTGACGGAGCATGAGTCAACGGGATCGCATATTCGTGGAATACAAAAGGTTAGAGAGCTTAAAGCGAAAGGTAAGATACCGAGTGACTTCCGTTTGATTCTTGGAAATGAAATTTATTTAATTTCAAATTTAGAGGAGACTCGTGATAATTATCAGTCGGGCATCACAAAATTTCCACATTTTCTCCTTCTCGCTAAAGACTCAATTGGACACTTAGCACTCAGAAAGCTCTCTAGTCAGGCTTGGAAGAACAGTTTCTATACAGGATTAATGGAAAGAGTGCCTACAACTAAAGCACACTTAGAAAAAATCATTAGAGAGTATCCTAATAAGCTAATTGGCAGTTCTGCTTGTTTGGGATCGGAAAGCTCAATTCACATTTTGAATGGTGAATATGATAAAGCCAAAGAATTTCTGGAATGGTGTGCAGATTTGTTTGGAGAAAACAATTTTTATTTAGAATTACAACCATCTCGTAGCGATGAGCAACGAAAAGTAAATCATAAGCTCATTGAGTTTTCGAAAGAATTAAAATTGCCATTGATTATTACAACAGATGCTCACTATTTAAGACCAGAAGATGCTGAAATTCATGCAGCTTTCCTTAATTCTAAAAATGCAGAGCGAGAAGTAATGAGCTTCTATGAATCTTGCTATCTGCACACAAAAGAGGAAATTTACGCAAAACTTGATTACATTGATGAATCAATTATAACTGAAGCTCTATTAAACACTTTGAGAATAGGAGATTCTATAGAAGATTACACTTTAGAATCCCCTACCGTGATTCCGAAAATTGAGTTACCAGATTTTGAAGTGTCCCATATTTTTAAAGATGGATATGAACGTTACCCATACATCAAAAAAATGGCTTTCTCAGACAATGAGCAGGACAGATACTTAATACATCTTGTAGAGAAGGGTTTTGTAGAATTAATATATACACCCCAAATAACTAAAGAAGAATTTCATGAAACATTAGCAAGGATTAATTTGGAATTGGGAGAGCTTTGGGAAATTTCTATTAAGATGGGGCAGTCAATGGGTTCGTATTATGTAACGGTTCAAGAAATAATTTCCATCGCTTGGGCGGATTCTTGCGGAGATGAAAGTCGTGATGAAGGAACGCTAGTAGGAGTTGGTCGAGGATCAGCTTCAGGCTACCTTTTGAATTATTTATTAAAAATAACAGCCATACATCCTCTGAAATACGGAGTTGAAATGCCACACTGGAGACACCTAGAGCAGATGAGGGGTGATGTTTCAGCATTGGACATTGACGTTGATGTGAGTCCACATCGCAGACCTGCAATGTTCAAGCGAATGAAAGAAAGATTTTCGGAATCGAGAGTAGCTCAAGTTGCAACATTCGGAACTGAGGGTTCGAAATCAGCTATTCAAACTGCGTGTCGAGGATTGGGGTACGACTTAGAGATTGGTCAATATATCAGTTCACTTATTCCGTTCGAACGTGGGGAGAACTTTACAATCAACGAATGTTTGGTAGGAGACATCGAAAAAGATCGAAAGCCAGTCAAGGAATTTATTAGGGAAATTGAAAAGTATCCAAAACTAAAAGAGACGGCTTTAAAAATTGAAGGTCTTGTGAATAAACGAAGCATCCATGCAGGGGGAATTATTTTGACTAACTCACCTCTTGAGGAGAGTGGTTTGTGCTTTATGACCGCCCCTAACGGAACTCTGACAACCCAAACGAATTTGGATGATTGTCAAGCTGCTGGAGCAATAAAATATGACATTCTTGGAGTTAATAATATAGCTAAAATCCAAGAATCATTAAATATTATGATTGATGAAGGTTTAGTTGAATGGAAAGGAACGCTGAGAAAAACGTTTGATGCCTACCTCAGACCAGAAAGATTTGATCTAAACGACTCTGAAATATACGAACTATTAGGAAAAGCTGAAATTCCTGACTTGTTCCAGTTTGATACAAAGTTAGCAAATCAAGCTCTCATGAAAGCCAAGCCAAGCAACCTTATTGAAATGGCAGCGGTAAACAGTCTTATGAGACTAATGGGTAATAGTAGTGAATCGCCAGTAGATACTTTTGCTAGGTTTAAAAATGACATTTCACTTTGGTATGATGAAATGAAATCCTATGGTCTTAATGAGGATGAAATAAAAATCATGGAAAAACATCTACTTCAAATTTCAGGAATTGCCGACACTCAGGAAGCGATTATGCTCATCAGTATGGATGAGAAGATAGCCAACTTCGATATTGTGGAAGCAAACGTTCTTCGCAAAGCAGTAGCAAAGAAGAAGGAAGAGATTTTTGAAAAAGCAAGAGTCAACTTCTTTAAAAAAGGTAGAGAGATTGGCACAAGTGAGAACCTATTGAAGTATGTATGGGATGTTCAAATTAGTCGTCAGAAATCGTATTCTTTTAGTATTTTACACACTATCGCATACTCAATTATTGGAATTCAAAATATTTTAATCGTATCTAAGTACAGTCCTATTATTTGGCACACTGCATGTCTTACTATTAACAGCGGATCATTGGAAGTTGAAGAGGGAACAAAAGGCAAGAGTACAAAATATGGGAAAATTGCTAGTGCAATCGGAACACTTAAATCCTATTCTGTCAATGTAGAATTGCCTCTTATTAATAGTGCGAAATTTGGCTTTACTCCAGACTTAAAAAGAGACAGAATCATCTTCTCGCTCAAAGGAATTAATGGAATCGGGGACGATATTTCACATGAAATTATCAAAAACAGACCATATAAATCATTTGAGGACTTTCACACTCGTATGTATCAGACAAAAATTATTGCAAAAGCACAGTTCATTAAGCTAATTAAAGCAGGAGCGTTTAATGAATTTGATGCTCAAATTGAGATTATGAAACAGTTTTTGATTAAAGAAGTTGATGTGAAGGAGTCTTTAAACGGACAGAATCTGCCGAGAGTCATATCGCTGGGGCTTTTAGATACTCCTGAGTTAATTAAGTATAAGCATTTATACAATTTCAAAAATCACATTAATAAAAGTGTGCATGAAGTAGTAGAAAAACCTAAAGACAAGATTCTAATACTTGATTCATACTCTCAATCATTCTTTTTCAACAACTTTACAGATGAGTCAATTGTAGGTTGGGACGGGGATAAGCCACTCATATCTGAGAAGAAGTTTAAAAAAGAGTATGATAAGCAGATGGGGTATTTCATGGAGATGATGAATGGTAGCGAGTTTTTAAGAAGCTATAACATTGCACAATTTCATGAACAGTGGAGAGAATGTGCGGAAGGCTCAATTGCGAAATGGCAAATGGATTCAGTCAGCTATTACGCAGAGAAGCATGAGCTAGATGGCATTAATAGTGATAGATACGGGATTGTAAACTTCTCTGACTTACCTGAAGAGCCAGTTGTTCTTAGTGAGAAGGTAAGTAATAATGGGCGAGTGCATAAGAATTTGCAACTGTATACCATCGCTGGGACGGTTTTGGATAAGACACCAACAAAAAATGTAATTACAATTTTATCCAAAGACAATTCTGTTGTGACCTGTAAAATGTGGTCTCAAAACTTTAGCCATTACAATCGACAAATTAAAATTAACGGAAAAATCACTTCTAAGTCTTGGTTTGGAAGAGGTAGACTAGTTATCCTCCAAGGCTATCGGAGAGGAGATCAGTTTTTTGTGAAATCAGAACGTGATGGACATTCCATTCAATTAATTACGGAGGTGAGGTCAGATGGTACTTTAGGGTTGCAATCAGAAAGAGTATAACAAACAAATCCAAAATCAGAAGGGAAGATGAGCTTAAACTTGCAAAGTGGATGCACTAGAGTAGTCTAGTTATTAATATCCACAATGAAGTATGTGAGTTATTAAGTGTAGTATATGAACAATTTGAAATTAAAAGCATTATTCACGGTATTAATCACATGGGGTGTTATCCTATTATTCACCTTATCAAATGAACAAAATGAATCAGAAGAAAATAAAATTTCAAATAAATCAATTATAAGTGTTGACAACGGAATTGGTAACATATACTATGAGTATACAGACGATTTACAGCTAATTAAAACTTACCAATTAGCACAATATCAACAAGAATTAAAAGTTAAAAGAATCGCAGCAGAAAAGTTAGCTAAAGAGAAGAGGATTGCCGAGGAAAAAAGAAAAGTTGAATTAGCCAAAGTTGCAGAAGAGAAACGAGTCGCTGATCTAATCGCTAAGCGTGAAGCCAAGAACAAAGAAAAGTTGAAGAATAACCAGAATCAAGTTGCAAGTATCAGTCGTGGACAAAGCAGCAATGTTAAAACTTATGTATATGTTGTTACTGCTTATACAGCAGGTGTCGAATCAACTGGTAAAAGCAAAGGCGATAAAGACTATGGTATAACAGCTTCAGGTGAAGACGTTTATCAAGGACGAACATTATCGTGTCCTAAATCAATTCCTTTTGGAACTAAGATCGAAATTGAAGGCTATGGTGTTCGGATATGTGAAGATAGAGGAGCACACATAGTAAATGGACGATTAGACATCTACATGGAGAGATTGTATGATGCACAACAATTTGGTAGACAGAAATTGCAAGTTAAAATTTACTCAAAATAATAAACTATAATACAAAAAAGAGGAGAAGATTAAAATGAACAACTACCAACAACACATTAACAATCTATTAACGAAAGATGAGACTGGCTTATTGTCCAGTTTCGTTCTTCAGCTAGACAGTATTTTATCAGAGAATAGACTTACTACTGACACTGAACACAAATTAGTGGGAGAGACGATTAATTTCCTACATGATTTACTCAACAGTGGTTATCTATTAGAAGAATCAGGAACTTACTAATTTATGAAATTACAATACAACATTAGATTTGTAGAGCAAGTTGAATCATTAAATGACATTAATGATGAGACATTCAGATTAATTAAACAGGATTTGAAACGTAAGATTTACAACTATTTAACTTATGCTGGATTACAAATTGACGGTGAGATTGAATTGGAATTCGACATGATTGGAGATGACGGAATTGAAACATGGTAAATTGGCTGAGGTATTAGAAGGTCAGCATGGCTTTGAAATTGGGGAAGTGGTCACATTCATTGGAATGACTTATGAGGAGTATTGCGAGGAAGAGGTTCACATATTTAAAGCTGAAGATGGAAGAGTCCAACATCTAATTGAATGCGAATTTAAATGGTTGGAGGTATCTGCATGAAATATTATGTGAGAACTGATTTAAGCAAGAAAGAAATTCAAACTTATAATGGTGATGAGAATTTTCGTGACATGGTTAAGCGTAAAGCAGCAGTGGAATTATCCAAGCATATTGTTGAGCGATTAAGTGAAGAAGTTGAAGAGAGCCAAATATTTGAAGCAGATGAAGCTGATATTTCCAGTGTAAAGTTTTCGGTTAACTTGTTTAGCGATGACGAATTACTAAAATATAAGTACAGTGCTATTGAGGAATTTTTAAAAGGTAAGAGCTATCGAATTTAAAGGGTTTTAAATTAATAAATTATAATCAAATAAAACTCACAATTTATCGAATAGTAGACCAATACGAGGAGGGAACAAGAATGACTGAATGGCTAGATGCGAGTGAAAATGAAGATGGTATCAAAACAATCGCAATAGAAAATATAGATGGAGTTAAAGGATACGCAAGATTTATCGGGTAGAAACAGGTTCATTGCCTTATACAATGAGGGTATCGCCTTTATTGGTTAAGAAGGTTTCTGCATAGACAGATGATAAAGTAAAAAGATAGTTTTATTTGAGAATAGGAGGAAGAGAATGTACAACACACATGGAGAACTATTTGAACGGTTTGTATTATTAGGTAGGAAGTTTCAGCAGTTAGGAAGCATCGTACAAAATAGTGGTCAAACAACTACACATGATGAGTTAGATCAGTTTGAACACAACCTTGAAAGACTGTTAGTTGAAATGAAAAAACTGAGTTTGCATACTGTAGCATTTTATCAGCGTTCAAATTTAATTGAAGAAGATAAGTAAGTATAATCTAAAACAATCATTTTATTTATAAATACAAACATAAAAGGAGAATGAAAAATGAAAAGAGTAACTATGTGGGAAAAATTGAAATTACAAATTGACAATCTGGAGCTTATGGCACAGCAACATAACGAAGGGGCTGACGTAAGCAACTCTGTTTATTGGCAAGTTGAATACTTGAATGAATTGCTATCTAGTGTAGAAAGCCATCTTGGAGCAGATACGATCAGAAATGCATACAAGGAACTGTAAAATCTAAGTTTTATTGTCAATTATCAAAAGGAAGGAGATTAAACATGTCATTTGAAAACGAAGAATTAGCCTTGGTTAAACAGCTATATGTTAACAATGGAGAGTACGATTTTGATAATGAGAAAGATGCAGAAAAATTCGCTAAAGATTTGCTTTATCATATTAGTGAAGAATACAGCTCAGAGGGCTACTACCATAAATACAAAACTCTAAAATCCTTTATTTACACTCATCACTCAGACACAATCGCTTACAATTTATACGAAGGAGAATATGAGTAAGAACTTTAAAACACGAATTTTAATAGGAAGGGGAGTGGAAGTTGATGACTGTTTTGTTTGCAATAATACCTCTGATATTGCTGATAGTATTTTTCATCATCATAGGAATTGATATAACACTTGAAAATAAATCGCCATTGTTTCATCTAAAAGGAATGTCCAGATACAACCATTTATATAGACATGATAAATGTGAAAGGCTGTTTAGGTTTTATCAACTCGATCTTTATCACAAAAGACATGGAGAAGATAAGTGTCCCCATTGCGAAGAAAAAATCAGCACGTATCGGTCAACTTTGTCACCAACAAACGATTCAATTTATGGAAGCAAAAGAATAAAAGATGTAGCACAATGGATGGACTATCACACAGACTGCCCAAAACTAAGTTGGAAAGAAAAATTTAAAATGGCAAACACTCTTTCATTGATGAATAAAATAGCATCGGAGCAAAAAGGAATTAGAGAATTTGAAGAGTATAATAAGCTCAAAGTCGATTTGAAATGGATTGAAAACTTGAACAAAAGTGAAAATAAACTATAAATTAAAACGAATCTTTTAATGGGAGGGGTAAATATGAAAATCTATTTGGTTGATGAAGACAATGGGGAACAGTATGGTGACAATATCCACTATGTAACCAATGCATTTAAGTCATACAGATCAGCTTCACAATATTTGCTTGATGAAGGATACAAACCTCATCCGTATGAATCAATAGATAATGGCGACTGGAAAATTAACTTTTATTTCGAAGATGACTGGGGCTATGCAGATATTATTGAAATGGAACTACAGGATTAAAACTTTAATTTTAACTGGAGGTGAACAATGAAACTAATTTTCCTAGATATAGATGGTGTAATGAACAATCAAACTGAAGCAAAAAAGTCTAAATTACATGAATCACTTGAGTTTGCTCCTAGTTGTGTAAAAAACCTAAAACGGATTATTGCTGAAACTGATGGTGACACAAAAATTGTCGTGTCTTCTACATGGAGACTTGGAGAAACAGTTGAATCAATGAAAGAACGTATTTTCAAGCATTATGGACTTGATGAATACGTGATCGGACTAACCCCTCATTATAGAGAAACAATCCGAGGACTAGAAATTGCTGACTATCTTGCTAACATGTTTACAGAAATTATCTGGAATATTGTGATTTTAGATGACGACAGTGATATGGGAAGCCTGTTGAAGTATCATGTTAAGACCAATCACATTTACGGACTAACAGAAAAAGATGCAGAAAAAGCAATCGCAATACTTAACAAGTAAATTATGAGGTGAACGAACAAATGAACAACGGACGACACGTCTTAGATAGCGATGATAAATTTATTCTAACTCGAATCAAAGCACAACTAACAGACGCAATTAATTCACTGAAGAAACGCAATGTCAGACACGTTAATATTGAGATCGAGCTGCATAGTCACATTAAAAACGTATTAAATGAAGGAAAATAAAAACACACTTTTATTGGACAGTAGACAACAAAAAGCGAAGGAGTGAAGAAGATGAAAAAGCGAAGTTATTTTGTTTGGTTTAAAACCGAAGACAGCGTGATTGTAAACGTAAAAGACGATGTGAACAGACCAAACAATGATGATTGCGATACTGTATTGCAGAAATGGATTCATGAAAATTATGGTGATGAACCTTACGAATATTTCGAGTTGGATAGCGTTCCAATCGAAGAGATTTAATGAACAGTACAACGACAAAGCAAAGGAGGACAGCAAGTGTTAACAAATAATACGATTAACGCTATTATCCATGAAGTAAACGTTGCTCACAGTATTGATTGTAGCCAACATGCACGTTATCATATCGCAAAGCAATGCAACAACATGAAAAGTGAAGCAAATAAAACTGAAAAGAAGTGGAATGAGTTAGGCATATGGTTAAAACATAATCCTGATGCAACTGTGGATGAAATACAAATTATAAGAGAAAAACTAAATCGAAGCGAATATGTCAGAGATTTAAGGGGTGGATTCACTAATGGACTTAATAGTTAAATTGAACTTCAGCTTTGATGAAATGGATGATTGTTCAGAGGAAGAAATCAAGAATTATCTGCTCACAGCATTAGAAAGTGGTGCTGAATCTACATCATGTGAGATAAGAGTAAGCACAGTTGAGTTTGTAAAATGAAATCAATGGAAGATATAAGCAGCAAAATTACACGATTACGACATCAATTACTGGTTCATTCATGTCTGTATTATCGGTTCAATACGAATATCATATCCGATCATAAGTTTGATGAGATATCTAATGAGCTGGTCAAATTACAAACACAATATCCATACGTTGCTTCAGAATGTATTTATCATGAACACTTTAAAGGATTTGACGGATCAAGTGGATATGATTTGCCTTACCATTTAGATGAAGTTATACAGAGGACACTGAAATTATTAAATTACCATAATAGGAAAAATAATTAATCTTTATCCTTGCAATTAGTAAATTATAAGTGTGCAATTAATAGTATATTAAGGAAATGAGGGATAACAATGACAGTGCAAGTATTGGAAATTGAATTGGCTGCTAGGCAATTACATGAGGCAATGGAACGTGTTCCGAGTCAAATTGTACGACTAGAAAAAGAAATCACTTTATGCCAACAAGAAGTTTCAGATTTACTCCATCTTATTGAGTTGTCAAACTTTAACGCTTCTGAAGGATATCGTATGAGTAAAGAATTACAAATCACCCTCGAAAGAAGACGTCATTGTAAAGATGAATTAGAATCACTAAAACAACTGGAAGAAAAATTGAAGAAACATCGACCAATAAAAGACCAAACTAATATGATCAATCTTACTATTCAAGCCCGTAAGCAGGTGTTAGCTACAAGAACCTACTCTCCAAGGGTTCGCTCAGACTTGATTGAGCGATTTAATAAATGCAAAATAGTAAATTATAATTAAAAACATAGGAAGGGTGATGACAATTGGGGATTAAAATTGCTCTAATATCTCCAGCAGGGGGAGGTAAGGACTTCATTGCAGATTATCTTTGTAGCAAGTATGGTTTTGAGCGATATGCATTTGCTGACAACGTAAAAGCTGTAGCAAAGCAGTGGTTTCCTGATGTGTACTTTGATGAAAATAAAAAGCCTAGAGCACTGCTACAACACATCGGAACTAGTTTTAGAGAAATTGATCCTGATATTTGGATTAAATCAATGTTGGACAACATGGACAATGAAGCTGAAGAAAGAAAAAAACTTCGATATGCCTGTGAGAATATTGTTGTAACAGACTGTAGGATGCCTAATGAATATGAAGCATTAAAGAATAAAGGTTTTATCTTTATCAGAATTGACGTGAATGATGAAGAAAGAATAAAGCGATTAATAGCAAGAGGTGATGTTTTCTCAGAAGATGACCTAAATCACCATACTGAGAAGTTTTATGACACATTTGAATGTGACTATTCACTCTTTAATTATGGCAGTAAAGAGTTAGCGTTTGCTTCTACAGATGGAATAATTGAGTTGATTTCTCAAAGAGAACAAGCCTATGCTAATTGACATCCTAATATTTGTACTAGCTACTGCTGGATTTATTTCATTAATATCGCTAGTTTATTATCATTTTGAATACAAGAAAGCAAGTCGTGCAGAAATATTTGTATCAGGTTACAACTTAGAATTATTAGACCAGAAGAAGGTAGCTGCTCAAATGATTGCTATACTTACACTTTCTTCTGCGATGATTTTAGCAATACTAAAACAACATTACACAGGGGGTTAATTATGGAGAAGAAAACAGAAGTGTATCAAACGGAAACAGAAATATTAGGATTGTTTGGATTAGTCGCATTACAGTTTGGGTCAATATTCTACAAAATCTTCCTAGCAATGTTGACATGGAATATGTTTGTATCCGACTTTACAATTACGATGGGTTACTGGCAGATGTTTTTAGCCACTATGGTATTCAATTTTATGTTTGGTGGATTGCACAATAAGCTGGAAGTTTTGGCTAAGATTAATCAAGTTTCGGGCAAACGTGCGAAGGTAAAATTAGGAGTAAGCGAATCATATAAAGTAATAATTAAATCGTTGTTGATTAACACAATTGCATTTGCAATTCTTTACATCATTTATTTAATAATCTAGGAGGTGATTAATTGAATTACTTTTCACATCGAGATAAGGTTGCTGAGCTATATGAAATACACAAAGAAGCAATATCGGATAAATTAGAAACAGCAATGGATCATGGTTACAAACTTGCAGTATTGTTTGGTCAGATTGAAGATGAAAAGCTGTTAGATGAATTAAATTATCATTTGGCTAAGATTTTAGAAAATATTGAAGACGTGTAAATTATACCTACTATATATTGTGTTAGCTATTTAAAGTGTACACTATATGTTGTGTTTGGAGGTGGAAATTATGCAATAAAAGTTAAGTTTTATCGGTTATTCTAAATTAATAAATTATAATGCAAAGCGAAGGGAAATGAAAAATGACAACTATTACAAAAAACAAAGGTTCACGCAAACTAGAATACAATGAAACTCGTTTAATGAGTTATATTGACAGTATCTTAAATGAGTTCGAGAATATTCCGCAGAAAGAAAAAGACAACTACAAGAAAAAGATTAATAATTCTATTGTTAAAGTAGATGAAATTAGAGCAGCAGAAATCACCAATCGTTTAATCTTAGATGCTTTAGATAACATGTCAAGAGAATCAACCGATTGGACTTTCGTTGCCAGCCGATTTTACTTAAACAAATTATATAAAGAAGCTTCATACAATCGTGCGTATGACTCAAGTGAGAAGTATGGTAGCTTAATTGGTTTATTAAAAACACTTGGAGAAATGAATATCTATTCTGAAGATATTTTAAAATACTACTCAAAAGAAGAAATTAAGTTGGCTCAAAGTTGGATTGACCCTACTAAAGATCATCTGTTTAATTACATTGGTCTAAAAACATTGGCAGATAGATACTTGGCAACTGACCATAACAAACGCATATACGAGTTACCACAAGAGCGATATATGGTAATCGCTTTAGCTATTATGTGTTTAGAACCTAAAGAAAAACGAATGGATTATGTTAAAGAATCCTATTGGGCAATGTCCAATCACTATATGACAGTAGCTACTCCAACATGGTCTAATGCTGGTAAATCACACGGACAATTATCATCATGTTTCATTGATACTGTAGAAGACAGTCTGCAAGGTATTTATGATTCCAATACAGATGTAGCTAAAATTTCTAAGTTTGGTGGAGGAATTGGAACATACATGGGCAAGGTACGTTCTAAATCTTCTAGTATCAGAGGATTCAAAGGGGCTTCTGGAGGAGTTATCCCTTGGATGAAACAATTAAATAACACTTCTGTAGCAGTTGATCAATTAGGAGTTAGACAAGGGGCAATAAATGTAACGTTAGATGTTTGGCATAAAGATATTTATTCATTCCTTGAAGCTAAATTAAACAATGGAGATGAGCGACTTCGTACTCACGATTTATTCTTATCGGCTAGTGTTCCAGATTTATTCATGGAAGCTGTAGAAAAACGTACTGACTGGTATCTATTTGATCCTCATGAAGTTAAAGAGGTTATGGGTTATTCTTTAGAAGATTCTTATGATGAAGAAAAAGGCAAAGGATCATTCCGTGATAAATATGATGAGTGTGTTCGCAATAATGATTTATCTAAAGTAAAAGTACTTGCAATTGATATCATGAAGAAAATTATGAAGGCTCAGCTAGAAACAGGAGCAATGTTCATTTTCTATCGTGACACTGTGAATCGAATGAATCCAAATAAACACGCTGGAATGATTTATTCATCCAATCTCTGTATGGAAATTACCCAAAATATGTCAGCAACAATTGTAACCGAAGAAAACTTAACAGAAGATGGATTTATTATTATTACTAAAAAAGCAGGGGATTTCGTTGTATGCAACTTATCATCAATCCACTTAGGAAATGCAGAAAAAGATGACATTTTAGATCGACTGATTCCTATTCAAGTTAGAATGTTAGACAACACAATTGATGTAAATAAGTTGCCCGTCGAACAAGCTAAACGTACTAATAAACGATATCGTTCAATTGGTTTAGGTGGTTTTTCTTATCATCATTGGTTAGCCTTAAAAGGTTTGCATTGGGCTACTCTTGAAGCAATCGAAGCTACTGACCATTTGTACGAGAAAATTAACTATCTAACTATAAAAGCTTCTCATGAATTAGCAGTAGAAAAAGGTTCATATCCACTATTTGAAGGTTCAGATTGGAATACAGGAGAGTATTTCGAGCTACGTGGTTACGGAAAACAAGATGACAATAACCGTTTAGTTAGCAACGAGCAGTGGATTAAATTAGCAAACGATGTCACTACAAAAGGCATTCGTAATGCATACCTTCTTGCTACAGCACCAAATGGTTCAACTGCAATCTTAACTAATGGTACTCCAACGATTGATCCAATTTTTAACCAATTCTACTATGAAGAAAAGAAAGACTATAAGATTCCAGTTGTTGTTCCTGATTTAAATCCTGCAACAAACTTCTATTATAATAACGCATTTAGTTTAAATCAACATGGCTCAATTAAACAAGCTGCGGCAAGACAGAGACATATTGATCAGTCACAATCATTTAATCTATATGTTAAGAATGACATTAAAGCTAAAGAGTTGCTATCACTTCTAACTGAAGCATGGGAACAAGGTCTGAAAACAATCTACTATGTACGTTCAACCACTACGAACATTATAGAATGCGAACACTGTGGATCGTAATGAAATACGCAATTGTTCATGTCTCATATGGTGGAAACACTAGAGACTTGGCTAATTATTTAGCTAATCTACTTGAATTGTGTGGACATTTAGTTCACACATATTCAGTTCGAGATAAACTGGATTTAAATCAATATGATTATATTCTATTTGGTAGCTTAACTTGGACTAACGGAAGCCTTCCAATACAAATGAGGAAATATCTTAAGCGAATATTAATTGACACTTCATATGAATTTAAATATTGTTCTGTATTTGGGACAGGAGAAACTCAATGGGGAGAAAAGATGTATTGCAAAGCTGTTGACGAGATGGAATATCACCTGAAAAAACATAGAAAAATTGTTCAAATGAAATTAAAAATTGAACAAAATCCAATCGGAAAAGAAATGCAAACTATTAAATTTGTCCAAGAATTAATGAAAGAGGTAGAAATTATTGAACATTAATCGTGTAAAGCTATTTGATCCATCAAAACAAAATAGACCAAATGCAATAATTAACGGAGAATCAAGTGGTGTGTTGAACTGGGATGACATTAAGTATCCTCAATTTTATAGTATTTATAAGGCTTTATTAGCTAACTTTTGGACTCCATTTGAAATAAATATGACATCTGACTCAAAGCAATATAAGAGTGATTTAACTGAAGCTGAACGAGACGCATTCCGAAATATTATTGGATTGTTGGCAATTTTGGATTCAGTTCAACCAAAATTTTTCAGTGGAGTCCAGAACTATTTGTCTGATGACTCTATCCGTGATGCATTAATTGTAGCTGCTCAACAAGAAGTAGTACACAACCATTCATATTCATACACTTTATCTTCCGTAGAGGATGAGAAAAATCAAGATATTGCATTCCAAGTTGCCCGTACCGAGAAAGAAGTATATGAACGTAACGCTCTCGTCATTGAACATTACGAAAATTTTTTAAATGACAACAATCTTGAAAACTTAATCAAAGGTTTGATCGCTTCAATTGTATTAGAAGGTATTAATTTCTATTCAGCTTTTGCCTTTTTCTACAATTTAGCAAGACATCAAAAAATGGTTGGGACATCTACCATGATTAGTTATATTCAAAGAGACGAGTTGGTGCATCAATTTTTAGTGGCTCAGGTTATTAAGCTATTAATTGAAGAAAATAAAGACGAAATTACCTTTGATGTTACGGAATTTTCACACGAGCTATTTAAGGATGCTGTTAAAAAAGAAAACGAATGGTCTCGACATGTACTAGCAGATATCACTGATATCGATTTAGATGAAATGGAAGGATATATCAAATACCGAGCTAATAAATGTCTTTCAATGATTAATGTAACACCAATTTATGAAGATGTTGATGAGAATTCAATGAAATGGATTAGAGCATATGTTAGTGAAGGAGTAGATCAGGACTTAACAAAAACTGACTTCTTCGAACAAAAATCAAGACAGTACGCAAAAATTAATGATGACAATGGATTTGACGACCTATAAAATTGGAGGAAATAAACAATGACAAAACTAATTAAACTTTACAAAGATAATTGCAATCCTTGCACTATGGTAGACGGACTATTAAAAGATGCAGGGGTTGAACATGAATCATTTAATATTATGCAGAACACTGATTTAGCTGTAAAGTACGGAATCATGTCTGTGCCTGTAGTTGTTTTACTAGATGACAATGGAAACGAAATCGCACGCTCTACTGGCTTCAATCCACCAGAGCTAAACAAATTAATCGCACAACTTTAATAAATAAATTATAAACAAAAGGGGATATTCAAAGTATGACATTCGTAAAAATTCAGTTAGGTGACATCGTATTCGATAAGCTTCAGAAGATTGACGGTAAGGTTGCTTTTATTAATCATCAAAACAATACTGCAAAAGTTGAGGTAATTACTAATCAGAACAAGGAGACAGGTGAGAGAACTACGAAGCTAGTTGAATCCAAGTTATTTAATCTGGTAGTAGTTGAAGGAACAAAAAAACTTAAACACGACTTTAACTTATGGCACACATGGGTAAAAACATTCCATCAAACTTTCGGTCAACCATCTCCAGATAAGCCAACGATGTTAACTCTTGAACGTATCAAAGCTCGTAACTCATGGATGATTGAAGAGTGTGAGGAAATGGAAGAAGCTAAAACACTTGAAGACCAAGTAGATGCAGCAATTGATAAGCTATATTTTGCATTAGGAGACTGTGTTGAATTAGGAATCAAACCTCATAATCTGTTGAAGATTGTACAGTCAGCAAATATGGGTAAGTTACACAATGTAAATGGCAAGATGATCCCCGTTTATAAGGAAGATGGCAAGATTAAAAAACCTGACAATTGGGAAGCAGACTTCGCACCAGAACCATTTTTAGTTAAAGAAATTGAGCGTCAGCTTAAATAAATTATAAAAACAGAATAGAGGAGGGGTAACACCCTTCTCATATTAATTAGGAGGAAGAATATGCAGAGATTAGACAGAGATGCAGAGAAATTATATATGCAACATGAGAAATTAGTCAAAGAAACACTTACATGGAACTTTCCCAATCATCAATCATTTGCAAAAACACATGGATTAGAAAAAGATGACTTGTTGCAACTAGGTAAAATTGGACTGTTTAAAGCAACTAAAGACTACAATTCTGCAAAAGGTGCTTCATTTGAAACTTATGCGAGAAAGAAAATCCTCTACACAATTATGACTGAGGCAAAGAAATACAGTATTAACAATAAAAATAATCGCACATATGATTTAGCTGAGAAGACTTCAATGGAGTATCCACTAGCAACAACAGATGGAGATGTAGTCGATTTACATGATGTAGTGGAAGCTGACAATAATTCATTTGATGAAATTGAATTAGATATGATGATTAAAGAAATATCAGAACTTGTATCAGAGGATGTAGTAGAAGCTGTAAAAATGAGATGTTACTTATACACCTTTGAAGAAATTGGTACAGTATTAGAAATGTCGCCTCAAGGTGTACAAAAAATGCTGAAAAAGAATCGGGAAGTTTTATCCAATTACTTACTTGCTTAAACTTAATTAGTAAATTATAATGTTATTATACATTTAGAATATATTGGAGATGGTGAATTGAGCTACATTGACGACATTTTTATTATAGATTTACAGGACATTTTAGGACAGGAATGGGAATCTGATAACCGAGCAAAGTGGAAAGATGGTTCTCCTGTTAAAACTAAACGCATTATTCAAAGTGTGAATACCTATGACTTATCAAAAGGGTTTCCTATTATGTCATTGCGTGAAATCAACTGGAAGCTACCAATTGATGAAATCATTTGGATTATGATTCAACAGTCTAATAACATTAAAGATTTGAAATCAAAGATATGGAATAGTTGGGCAAATGATAAAGGTGAGATTGCTAAGGCTTATGGTCATCAAATTGGAAAGCCCACAATGGGACATCCAAGTCAATTACACTATGTTATTCATGAGCTAAAGACCAATCCTACTTCAAGACGGATTATGATGAACATGTTTAATGCTGAGGATCAATTAACTAAAGCAACTGAAAGTCTAATTGAATGTGCATATGCTACTCATTTTTCAGCAAAAGGTGGCAAACTGCATATGACATTAATTCAGCGCAGTGGAGATTTTCTCACAGCAGCAGGAAGTGGTGGATGGAATCTTACTCAATACGCTTTCTTACAACATGCAATTGCACAAGAAGTTGGACTATCTGTAGGCAACCTAACTCACTTTGTACAGGACTTGCACTTATATAATAAGCATGATGAACAGGCGTTAGAGTTGATGAACAGATACTTTAACTCTGAAGATCATTTCTACAATGAATTGCCGACATTAAAAATTGCAGATAAACCCATATTTGAATTGACTGCTGATGATGTTGAATTAATTGGCTACAATCATATGGGCAAAATCAAACGATTGGATGTAGCGATTTAAAAAGCAAGTTTTATCACCATTTAATATTAGGCTGCGACCTACACAAAAGGAGTAAAGAAAATGACAAAAAAATTCCATGTGTTTTTTGTTGAGAATGGACTTACAGATGATGCAAAATTATCTGACGTGCAATATCTTCCATTAGTACCGAATAGAGGCGATATTTTAACATGGCAAGGAAAAACTTATTCTATTGATGCTGTTGCACATGAAATTAGAGACAACGAAAAGATTGGCTATGTAGTCTATCTATATATTAGTGAAGCTAAAAAAGGATAGAGAATAGACAATAGAAAACTCTGGGATGGCTTAATCGAGTCGTCCCAATCTTTTAAACAAATAGATGATTGGGGGATTGGAAATTGCTATGGAGAATGTCAAGACTGTCATTGATGAATGTGCAGTAATTTTGAGCAACATCTCAGACTTAGATTACAAAACGACAAAAGAAATTTTGTTTCAAATAAAAAATGAATTTGACATAGAAACGAGAGAAGGAATTTACGGCTTTGTAAATAATTTAAATGAGCTTCAGAATAACTATCCAGTTCCTTTAAGTTGGCTTAGTAAACCAACTATAGAGCAATCAATAAATTTTAGCGTTTCAGCATATCAGGCGATTAATAGCAATAAATTAACTCCAGAATCAGGAGAGTTTTTGATACATGCTATGAAGTCAATTTACGACATGCGGTCTGATGAAAGTTTATTAAGAATTAATGAGAGTAAAAGGATATCAGAATTATTAATTAGCCAGTTAGAAAACGAAAACTTTAAAAGGTTGATTAATATGGCTTTAGATAGTGGAAACAAAGAACTGTTTATGAAATTGACTACTAAGAAAATAAATAATTGAAAAAATAATCGGAGAACTGATCAGTATTAATGTGTAGCTACACCTCCTGACGGGGAGGAAATTGAAGAATGTGCAAAAGAGTGTTTGATGAAAAGATTGAGCTAAAAGACAATGCAATGCTAAAGGCAAGACCTGGGCTTTTTTATGAATGGGATTTTAGTAAGAATGATGAATTGGGGCTTGATGTTTATAAGGCGACTAAGGGAACGCATAAAATTGTATGGTGGCTGTGTCCAAAGTGTGAAAGTCCTTATGATATGGAAGTAAGTAGTAGAACAAGGGGGAGCAATTGCCCATATTGTAAAGGACTAAGAGTTAATAACACTAATTCATTAGCAGCTTTAAGACCTGAAATATCAATACAATGGCATCCAACTAAAAATGGGTACTTAACACCAAAAGATGTTCCATGTGGGACAAATAAAGAAGTCTGGTGGAAGTGTCCTAAACATAAAGAACACTCATACAAAGATAAAATTGCAAATAGGACGAGACTTCATACTAATTGCCCCTATTGTTCCAATAATAGGATATTAATAGGGTTTAATGACATGTGGACGACTAACCCAATCTTGGCATCTATGTTGTTAAATATTGAAGACGGATATAAGTATACTCAAGGTTCTAAAGTACGAGTCGATTGGCGTTGCTCTGGATGCAATATAAGTATAAAGAATAAAAAAATACATGTAATTAAAAAGCACGGTATCCGATGCTTTCAATGTTCTGATGGAAAATCCTATGGAGAAAAATTTATATACAATATTTTAAGAGAAACCAATACGGAATTTAAATGGGAAAAATCATTTGAATGGTCTAATGGCAAAAGATACGATTTTTATTTACCTGAATTAAACGCACTTATCGAAGTGCATGGTGAACAGCATTATAAAAAAGGATTTGAAACAATGGGAGGAAGAAGTCTTCAAGAAGAGAAAGCGAATGACATACTAAAAAGAGAACAAGCAATTAAAAGCGGATATATTTATTTTGAAATCAATGCTATGGATGAAAACAACATTAAAAATGAAGTAATATCAAGCCAACTACATCGCATTATTAACATGACAAATATTAATTGGGGTAAAGTTCACAAATTGTCATCAAGGTCATTAACTATTGAGACATTGAATTTATGGAATTGTGGGAACAGCGTTTCTGATATTATAGAAAAACTTCAATTGTCACGAACAACCATAATCAAATATTTAAAAAAATCGACACATGCTGGGATTTGTAACTATGATCCAAAACTAGAATTAATAAAAACTGTGACGGAAAATGGGAAAAGAAATAATAAACCTCTAGCTCAGTTAAGCATGAGTGGAAAATTAATAAAAGTGTGGGCTAGTGCAAAAGAAGCGAATTTAGTTTTGAACATCGGAAAACCCTGTATATCAGCAGTCTGCAAAGGAAATCAAAAATCAGCAGGTGGCTTCAAATGGATGTACAAAGAGGACTATGACAAACTCATAGCAGAACAGGATTAGTCTGTTTCAATTGCTATTTAATTAATAAATTATAATCAAAAAGGGGTTTAAACCATGAGTATTAAGCTAATTTGTGCCGTAGATTCAAATTGGGCGATAGGCAATAAAAACCAACTTTTATTCGCTATTCCACAAGATTTAATACGATTTAAGCAACTAACTGAAAACCAATTCTGCATCTTCGGGCGAAACACATTTGAAAGTATTCTGAATTACAATAATGGAAAACCACTATCCGATCGAACGAACGTGGTCTTGACTCGTAATCGTAAATATGATTCTCCTATCGGTGTTTATAAATCGGATTCTGTTGAGCATATTCTTAATCATTACAATAGCGGAAAACAACACAAGGATATCATGGTGTGTGGAGGAAGCGATATTTATAATCAGTTTATGTCATATGCAGATGAAGTTTTAATTACCTATATAGATGCTCAAGCACCACAAGCTGACACATATTTCAATCGTGAAGTATTAGAGAAGGATTTTTATATTGCAGGATCAGAGAAGAATTATTGTGAGACGAATTATGTTGATTTCTATTATGTGACTTATAAACGTAAATGATTAATTTCAGTGGTTGTTTAATTAATAAATTATAATATAAAAAGGAGTAAATAGAAATGATTAGAGACAATGAAGAAGTCATACAAAAACTAAATGAAGAAATCGCTAAGCTGGACTTAACGGAGTTTCTAATTAAACTAGATAGCGAAATACAATCGAAAATAACTCTTGAGTGAGAAGTATTAATTTACTTCTCACTCCTTTTTTAATATGATAAAACAAAATGGGATTTGGTAGGTGATACGCTATATGAGAGCTAATTGGTCGGAAGAAGAATCAAGGTTACTACAAAAAATCTACCCACTTAAGACATCGAATGAACTAGCAGAGATATTTCCACAATATAATAACACACAAATTTTACGGAAAGCCAAGCAACTTGGGGTTAAGAAGAAAAAAGAAGTGTCCTACAAATCAAGACTAGAAAACTCGATTATCCAAAGAAATGATTTGTGGTCAGACAATGAGAGAAAGTTAGTCATTGAAAAATATGAGACACATGGAGCTAGAGGGGTTAAGCAATTATTAAACAACACTAGGTCGGAAGAACAAATAAAAAAGATGGCAAACAAGCTAGGAATTACACGGAAATCAACTAATATAATTTGGGAACAATCAAACGTTGTTGTCTCACAGGACAGGTTATTTTCAGTCCAAATCACTTACAAGGGGAGTTGATGAACGATGAAAACTTTTTACAACCAACCAGAAGCAATTAAGGCGATTAAAAATGTTGCAATTTATGCAAGGCTATCCAGAGACAATGAAAAGGACAGTGACTTAGAAAAACATCTTTTAGCAATGAGAGACTGCTGCAATCATTACGGATGGAACGCTGTAGAGTACCATGAAATCGGATCAGGTGAATCCATAGCAGATAGAACTGTTATACAAAGACTTCTTCATGAAGTAAAAGAAGGTGTCTTTGACGCTGTTGTTGTATTTGAATTTGATCGGCTAGGAAGAGGTAGCGGAACAGACCAAGATACAATTAAATACACTTTTAGAAATAGTGACACATTGGTTGTTGTTGTAAATTCATTTCACATATTAGACCCCAACAATGAAAGAGATGAAGATTCAATTGCTTGGAAAGGTTTCATGGCACATCAAGAATACAGAACAATAACGAAACGTTTAGCCTCTGGTAGAAGGATTGCATTACAAATGGGGAGATGGGCAATTGGGACTGCTCCTTATGGCTATGACTATGATGCCAAATTAAAAGGTTTGATACCAAACAGAGAACAGTCAGAGATTTATCAAAAGATGATAGTCCAAGATTATTTAAGTGGTAAATCAACATACGATATCGCTTCTAAATTGAATAAGAAGAACATACCTTCACCTAGAAATGTACTGTGGAATAATCAGACGGTAAGAAATCTCTTAAAAAGCGAAGTTTATCTAGGTCACATTATTTATAACAAATCAGAAGGGGTTCGAACATCACAAACTAAATCGACGACTAAGAAGCCATTTAAACAAAAAAGTAGAGATGAATGGGTTACAATGGAAAATTGTCATCAAGCAATAAAGACACTAGAAGAGCATAATGAAATCTTAAGGTTGATGAGCAATAAGACTCGACATAATAAAAGTGGAGTTAATGCGTTAACAGGACTAATTAAATGTTTTAGTTGCTCAAAAACACTGACACTACAAAAAGAGAAGGACAAGTTATTTATCAAAAAATGCAACAATTGCAATCAATGTAAAGGGGGAGATATTGATATAGTCAATGATGCGATTTTTAAGTCATTAAGTGCAATCAAAAATAATCTTATAAGTATGGATTCAAATCATTCTAATGAACTTGAGAAGAGCAAACTGTTGGAGGATATCGAAGAATTGTATAAACAAATTGCTATTCACAGAAAAGCAATAGCTAGAATTGAAAAAGCATACGAAGAAGAAATTTATACTGCTGAAAAGATGAAAGAAAACACTAAAAGTAGGCAAATTGAAATTTTTAATATTGAGACTGAAGTTAAACAAAAGACAATACAACTGAAGAGCATTTCTCAAATTTCAAATGAGGAAAGAATTAAGAAAATTGATGATTTCCATAATCAAATATCCTACACTAAGGACTCTAAAACAATGAATTCAATCTATAAAAAAATCATTGATTCTGTAATTTGGGAACGGACAGAGCTGTATGAT